>JBNMIW010000001.1:0-31392 GCA_050873485.1 Lachnospiraceae bacterium
CTTGGTGAGGTTCTTACGAACCTAGCACCGTTGCGTATGAAGCATAGCGCAAGCGTGCCTGCGTACCATAAAGGCAAACATACATGGCCTATTCATATTCTTTCGCATGTGCCCTCACATATCATCCGTCTCACTCACGCTGTGCAAGGGAATTAATCATTTACGATCTTGACGCCGTACTCGCTCATTGCTTTCTTGATCTTCTCCACGCTAGCCGGTTCCGCCTCCGTCATAGGCATTCTTACATATCCGTTACAAAGACCGGCAAGATCTACAGCCTTCTTAACCGGAATTGGATTGACTTCACAGAACATTGCATCACACAGATCAATCGCTTTCAACTGTAACGCAAGAGAACCTGCCACATCGCCATCTAAATACTTCTGCACCATATCGTGGGTATCCTCTGGAATGATATTGGCTGTTACAGAGATTACACCCTTACCGCCTAAAGAAAGCAATGGTACAACCTGATCATCATTACCGGAATAAATATCGATACATCCATCTGCTAATTGTGCTAACTTGACAACCTGTGAAATGTTACCGGAAGCCTCTTTGATCGCTACGATATTCTTTACATTCTTAGCAAGCGTAACTGCCGTTGCCGGCTGAATATTACATCCGGTTCTGCTTGGTACATTATACATAATGATCGGAAGATCCACTGCATTGGCAATCGCTGTATAATGCTTGATCAGACCACCCTGTGTTGCCTTATTATAATATGGTGTTACAACCAAAAGTGCATCAGCTCCCACTTCCTGTGCTTCCTGTGATAACTTGATCGCCGTCTCTGTACAGTTTGAACCGGTTCCCGCAATAACAGGGATTCTCTTTGCTACATACTCCACGCACTTCGCAATTACTTCCATATGCTCTTCTTCTGTCATCGTAGAAGCCTCACCCGTTGTTCCGCAGATAACGATCGCATCTGTCTTATTCTCTACATGATACTCTACTAACGATTTCAACTGATCGAAATCCACTGTTCCATCTTCCTTAAATGGTGTTACTAATGCAACTGCTGATCCTGTAAAAATTGACATACTCTCTTCTCCTTTTCTTACATATAAATTATATTATAATGTAAACAAACGCTCCGCCAGCAGTGCCAACGAAGCGTATTCCTTCTTCTTTCCGTAGCACTCCACCTGATTCCTGCTTATCTGAAATCCTCTATCGGTGACAGACATACAGCTCTTAACTGCACATCCAGATAAATGATCAATAAGGTGATCATCCTCTTCGGCATGAGCCCCTTTCACAATTCTTCATCCATCCTTATCTGTCCAAACTGTTACTCTTGACACATGCGCCTCTACACATCGACGTTACATTTTATCACATTATTGATGTAATCATAACACTATATAAAATGACTGTCAACACCCTATCACACATGCCAAAACTCTCGTCAGAGTTCATTTCCGCAAAAAACAAAATCCTACAATCAACTCACAAAAAAAGGACCATTGCAGGTACCTTGATACAATACAACAATCCTCTTCCTTCATCTATATTCGTCTAATTCGCCTCGATATGCGACAACATCGAAGCCTTTCTCTTAATTGCATCAGGACAACAACGTCCTGTTAATATCACTTTCACGTCACTGTCAATCGACAGCAATTCCTCAAAATCTTCCGTACAGAAGATATTGTAATCCATCAACCCTAACACTTCATCTAGAATCACCACATCGGCACTTCCGGTATCTATAACCTTCTTTGCGTAATGAAAGCTGTTCTTCGCTTTCGCACGCTGCTCCTCTCGTTCTTCAAAAGTCAGTTGTCCGTACGGTTTCTCACTGTTCTCAAATGTAAAGAACTGAATCTCATCAAACTGGCTTAAGATGCTGTAATCTGCATCGCTTCCTTTTAAAAACTGCACAATCGTCACGGTCTGTCCCGCTCCCGCTGCCTTCACTGCAAGCCCCATGGCTGCTGCTGTCTTACCATAACCGGCACCGTAAATAATATGTACATTTTTCATATCTTTCCACCTCATATAACTGTTTCTGCATCTTGTCTCATGCACAAATACATTTTCCAAGGCTTTCTCTTACTCTGTAAAACAATGTCTTATCTGAAGATACCCCAGAAATACGATTATCCTAGCATATTCTTCTATAAAATGCAATCTTTTTCAAACGAAATCACTCTAAGCACTCCATTTTACTAACGGAAACTTCATATGCAATACGATTGATCACCTCATCATTTTCCAACTTTTTCTGATATTCCCGGCTCTGAATCCGTCCCCAGACCGCTACATGTTCACCAACTTCAAGCTTACCTGCGAATCTGGCATTTCTTCCCCAGCAGATACAAGGAATATAATCGGACTTACCGTATGCGCGATTTACCGCTAATAATACATCTGCAATCTCTCTTCCGAGCGGCGTCATACGATAGATCGGCGGTTTACAAATATATCCATCTAAATAAATCTGGTTTGGATGCTGCATTTCCTCCCCATCTTCTAAGACATTTAACTCTCTGACAAACAAGGACAAGATCAATCGGTTCTTGGTCTCTTCATGTTTGTTGTACGAACGAAACTGTCCCTTTGCCTCAATATGTTCTCCGATGTGTGACTGGTTCACATCAATCAGACGGTCTGAAACCATCAATGGAATCACATCCGTTGCATCGCTTAATCGATTCACCAAAAGATCTACCATATAAAATCCCTCGCCAAATATTTCATGACTAAAGGAAAACTCGGAAATGATCTCCCCTGCTACTACTGCCTGATTGTTACTTAATGCTTTTTCTGTCATGTTCTTTCTCCTTCCATGTACCTTATAATTCTTGTTCGCATAATAAATGTCAACTACCACATATTGTGTTGAATTGTTTAAAAAACATTTATCATGTACTATATATTAGTACAGAAAGTCGATTTATAGAACGGGGATTTTTCTTCTAAAAAGGACTAGTTTTGTCGGGATTTCGTATTTCTTTGTCGCATTGCTTCATACATCAGTACAGTTGCCGCAGTTGCGGCATTTAACGACTCTACTTTTCCCATCATCGGAATGCGGATTTTGTATTTCGTCGCCTGTGAGACCGCATCGCTTAATCCATTGCCCTCATTTCCAATGCAAAAAATTGTCGGTTTCTGATAATCAAAGTCGTAAAAGCTTGTTCCTTGTAAATGTGCACTATATGTGCCTGCATTTGCACCATTCATGCCGTCGATCCATTCCGTCAGATTTTCGACATAACAAAATGGTACACGAAAAATAGAACCCATTGTAGCACGCACGACTTTCGGATTAAATATATCTACCGTATCACTACTCATTACCACTCCGGTCACGCCGGCTCCTTCCGCAGTTCGGATGATCGTTCCAAGATTACCGGGGTCCTGTAGATTCTCCAACGCAATGATCAGTGGTGCCTGTTCCTGTTTTCCGGCACACACCTCATCCATTGTATATACCGGCTGTTTCACCACACTGATCACCCCTTGCGGTGTCTTTGTATCCGTCATAGTCTCCATTACATGTGGTGCAACCAATTCTACTTTTGACAACAGATACTCCGGTATCCGGCTTGTGTTATGAGTTAGAAAATCCTCTGTCATGTATACTTCCCGACATGCCGCCTCCGGAATCTCTACAAACATACGGATGCCTTCTACAATGAATACCCCTTCTTTTTTGCGTTCCTTCGCCGACTTTTTGTATTTAATTATTTTCTTGATCCTATCATTTGATGTACTTGTAATCATGATCTGCCACTCTTTACTTTTCTTCCCTTCCATGATGATATCCATGTACTGCCTATCGTCCCGGATTCCACTTTTCCTGTCGACACAATACTTTGCCTTCCCCTAGCAGTTTCTTCAACTCACCAATTGCTTCTTCGTTCGCCTGCAAATAGAATTGTCTGCCAAGATCTTTACTCTGGCGCTCTTCTTTCAGACAGACCGTTACCGGACTGCTTCCCGGATATTTATCAATGATATCATAGATCGCATTTTCCTGCTGTGTATAGGCATCTTTGTTCAGACACTGCACATATACATGTTTTGGAATCTCATCAAAGGATACCGCACGTTCTAATAGAAGTTTCCCCTCATCTTCACTAATGGATGCTCTTCCATATACCAGAATCTTGGAATCAGGTTCTAATATGTTGCGATATTGCTCATACTTCTTCGGAAATACAACTACTTCAAGGGAGCCTAACAGATCTTCCAATGTAATAAATGCCATATTCTGATTACTCTTTGTCATCTTCACGGTCTTTGCTGCAATCATGCCGCCGATCGTATAATATATCTGATCCTTCGCAACCGTTTCGCCCGTCTCTGCATCCGCTATAAAATCATGTGTGGTTGCATTGATATTCGTATCCATCAGATTCTGGTAATCCTCTAACGGATGTCCGCTGACATAGATACCCAGCACTTCTTTCTCAAAGCTTAACTTTTCTTCCTTTTCATACTCCGCAACATCCGGATACTTGATATCAAATGCCTTCTTCTCTTCTTCTCCAAGCAGATCCATTAATGACATCTGTCCGGTCATGGCACTTTTTTTCTCCTGATTTACCTGATCGATCAACTGTACATAGATCATCATCATCTGCCGGCGGTTTGCCGGAAAACTATCTAATGCACCGGATTTTATAAAACTTTCAATGGTGCGTTTGTTCACTTCCTTATTCGACAAACGGCTGATAAAATCCTTCAGATCGCGATATCTGCCATGTGCTTCGCGTTCTGCCACAATCGCATCAATTACCGGTCTGCCCACACTCTTTAATGCCGATAATCCGTATCGTATCGCATTTCCCGATACTGAAAACTGACTGTATCCCTCGTTGATATCCGGTGGAAGGATCGGAATGTCCAATTTTCTGCAATGTGCAATATACTCCGATACCTTGTCGGTACGATCCAATACCGAAGTGATCAATGCCGCCATAAACTCTGCGGGATAATGACATTTCAAGTAAGCTGTCTGATATGCTACTACCGCATATGCTGCCGCATGAGACTTGTTAAATGCGTATTTTGCAAAATCGATCATTTCATCAAAGATCTTATTGGCTGTCTTCTCATCAATACCACGGTTGATACAACCCGGAACATGTTCTTCCTCGTTACCATAAACGAAATTCTGGCGTTCCCGCTGCATCACGTCGCCTTTTTTCTTTGACATTGCACGACGTACCAGATCACTTCGTCCAAGCGTGTACCCAGCAAGCTCCATAACGATCTGCATAACCTGTTCCTGATATACAATACAACCATAGGTCGGTGATAAGATCTTCTCTAACTGCGGACAATCATATGTGATCGTCTCCGGATGTTCCTTTCCCTTAATATACAGTGGAATAAAATCCATCGGTCCCGGACGATACAATGAGATTCCCGCAATAATATCTTCAATATTACGAGGTTTTAACTCTTTCATGAAACTCTTCATTCCATTACTTTCAAGCTGGAAAATGCCGTCCGTCTGACCGGTACATAACAGATCATACACCTCGGAATCTTCCATATTCAAATGATCGATATCAATATCAATCCCTTTACTCTGTTTGATATTGCGAACAGCATCCTGAATCACCGTAAGAGTACGCAGACCTAAAAAGTCCATCTTCAAAAGTCCTAATTCCTCAATCGTTGTCATCGTAAACTGTGTTGTGATCGCATCTTCTGATCCTCTTGATAACGGAACAAATTCATCAATTGCTTTCTGACCGATCACGACACCTGCCGCATGCATGGAAGCATGTCTTGGAAGTCCTTCCAATTTCTGCGACATATCTAACAGATAATGGACATCCGTTTCCTCTTCATAAGCTTTCTTCAGATCGGAAGATATCGTCAATGCTTCTTTGATCGTTGGATTATGTCCGTTCTGTCCCATCGGGATCATTTTCGCAATACGGTCTACTGCCGCATATGGCATATCCAACACACGACCAACATCCCGAATTACCATCCGGGCAGCCATCGTTCCAAAGGTTACGATCTGCACAACCTTTTCCTTGCCATATTTGCGCACTACATAATCAATTACTTCCTGTCGTCTCTCATAGCAAAAATCCACGTCAATATCCGGCATCGTGACACGTTCCGGATTGAGGAATCGCTCAAACAGAAGATTAAACCGGATTGGATCAATATTGGTGATCTCTAAACAGTAGCTGACAATGGAACCGGCCGCAGAACCACGTCCCGGTCCAACTGCGATCCCATGATCTTTTGCATATTTGATGAAATCCCATACAATCAGGAAATAATCGACATATCCCATTGTTTCAATGGTGGATAACTCGTAATCCAATCGTTCCTGTAACTGTGGTGTCACAGGATCATACCGTCGCTCCAATCCCTCCTGACAAAGTGCTTTCAGATAGGAATACGACGTAAATCCTTCCGGCACTTCATATTTCGGCACTTTTTGCTCACCGAATACGATCTCCACATTACACCGTTCGGCAATCTTTCCTGTATTTTCCAATGCCTGTTTCGCATAAGGAAATAAAGCCTCCATTTCTTCCGGAGACTTCAGATAGTATTGTCCTCCCTCATACCGCATACGATCTTCATCTGCCACTTTTTTGCCCGTCTGGATACATAACAGAATATCGTGTGCCTCGGCATCTTCTTTCTTTACATAGTGAATATCATTCGTCGCTACTAACGGAATGCCGGTCTCTTGTGACATACGAAGTAAACCCTGATTAACAGTCTGCTGATCATCAATTCCATGATCCTGCAACTCTAAAAAATAATTATTTTCGCCAAATATCTCTACATGTTCTAATGCTGCTTTTTTGGCTTCTTCATAAAAACCCTGCCGCAGATAGGTTGCTACTTCGCCCGCCAAACATGCTGAAAGTGCGATGATACCCTCATGAAATTCCTGTAACACTTCACGATCTACTCTCGGCTTGTAATAATAGCCTTCCGTAAACCCGCGTGAAACAATCTTCATCAGATTGTGATATCCGGTATCATTTTCTGCCAACAATACCAGATGATAATACCGGTTCTCATTCTTTCCTGCTTCCTTATCAAACCGCGAACCGGGTGCCACATATACCTCACAACCGATGATCGGCTTAATCCCTTCCTTTTTTGCAGCTCTATAAAAATCAATCACACCATACATAACCCCATGATCTGTGATCGCAATACTATCCATTCCCAGTTCTTTTGCCTGATGTACCAGTTCTGGAATCTTCGATGCCCCATCTAACAAACTGTATTCTGTATGCACATGTAAATGTGTAAAACTCATATCTTCTCTCTCCTGACTTCTTTCGTCAAAATCTCACGCTTAATATAGTCAAACGTCTTATCTTCACCCTGCTCCGCTAACATGGTAAGGAGCTTTTCTAACAATGCTGCGGATTCCGGATGCAGTAATGCCTTAGATTTTCCCTTTTGGAAATATTCCAGCGGCATTCGATCCGTATATGCATCTTTATTGTAATTCTTGCTGGCCGCAATCCGGTCACAGAACATCTCTACTACATACTTCACCGGCATTTTCATCCCGGTTACGCCGCCATTTACCAGATCATAATCTAACCAATATTCTAAATGGTGTTTATTTCTGCCTTTATGGTGCAGCCATGCCGATGTGTAGCCCTTGTCCTCCCGCTCTGCATTGTTCGGACTACGATTTCCCTGATAATATTTTACGCCTACTAAAAATTCGGTCGGACTGTATTTGGAAAGATCATGTAGTAGTCCCTGTTTGTACATGCCAAGCCGAAAACAGTTTTTCATGACAAGCCATTTATGATGATTAATTGTTTTTAAATGTTTCCACCAGTTGTTGTTCATATAAAAGTTTCCTTCCTTCGAAGCCGGACACGCTCGAAAACCTTCGGTTCCCGGCTCCCTCTGCTTCCTTCGAAGCCGGACACGCTCGAAAACCTTCGGTTTTCTCGCTTCTGGGCTCTCGCCCAATAGACATACATTCACTGGGCACTTAGTGAGCAAGCTCCCACGTGCTCAGTGTCTGTATGTCTGCCCGGCTTCGTGCTATCAAAAGTTCCAAAGGCCATATAATGGTATGTTTAGGATTCCCTTAGAGAATCCCAATTCGTCTAAGGAGATGCGGATTGCCATATGGTTACGATATTTGGCATTGAATACTTTCATGCTCTGTGCCTTTCGTCGAATGCGCGACTGTACATCCACCGGAACCACCTCTCCGTCATCTTCAAACACAAAATCAACCCTTGCAGTCGCCCCCGAAATCCAGAAATACAGGTTATCAACCGTATGGTTCATCGTCAGTTCCGACAGTACCAGTTGTTCTAACAATGCTCCATTTACATCCTCCATTGGCTCCTTTGCCGCCTGCACCTGTTTGTAACTGACGCCGCACATCACACGAAGCAACCCATGATCTAAATGATACAATTCAAAGGATTTGTCATCTACCTGCAAAGCAAGCGGTGCAATTCCTTCCTTTATCCGGTTAATTTTCCTTACCAGCCCTGTATCTACTAACCAATTTACCGACTTCTCATATTCTCTTGCTCTCGCTTTCTCATCCACATACTGATACATGAATTTGCGATTATCCTTTTCCATCTGTGCCGGTATACTCTTCCATATGCGATCTACCTTTGCAGCATAGGCTTTGGGAACCTCTGTCTCTATATATTCCTGCGTCCGCATCAGAAGTGCTTTTAAGATTGCATCTACCCGGTTCAAGTCTTTGTTCTTCACATAATCAAGAACAACGATCGGCATTCCTCCGACAATATAAAAAATCTTCAGATATTCTGTAATCTGCTCAATAATATCTTCACCGACCGGCTCTAATTTCTGATTCTCTATATGTTTACACAGATCCTGCGCTTTATTTGCAGTAAGAAATTCTTCAAATGTCATTGGGTATAAAGTGAGCGGATACCACTCCTCCTTATACTCTGCCTCATGAACGATCGTTCCCACGGTTGACGAGATCATACACACCGGAAGCTCCGGTTTTTGATGTTTGATACTCATAATGGCTTCGACAGCTTTCGGGTATTTCTGTACTTCATCAAATACAAGCATTGTGTTTCCTTCCTCGTACCGCTGACTGCAAAATAATGATAATGCCGCTAACAATTTATCAGCCTTTACTCTGCTTCCCTGTTTGAACAACATCTGGGCATCTTCATCTTTTTCCAAGTTCACATATATAAGATGTTTAAAAAATCCCTGTCCAAAATCTATCATCGTCCAGGTCTTACCCACACCTTTTGCGCCTTTCAGAACAAGTACCTTATCCTGTGCCTTTTCATACCATTCCATCAGGTCATTCATTATTATCCGGTACATATTAAGCCCTCCTGTCATCCTTTCTATCTATTCATCCACGCTCTTTTCAAACGTGCAATTCCATCTACAATCTCTTCCTCTTTCAGCCTTGCAAAACCGATCAAAATCGTGGGAACTCTTTCTTCCTCCCGGATATAATAATCTGCAAGTGCATACACTTTTACCTGTTCCTGAGCAGCCTCTTTCACAAGCTGCCGTTCCACCTCTGCCGCATGTGCCGTCTTTTCACCAAATGCAAGAAGTAAATGCAATCCTGCACTCTCCCCTTCTATCTTTACGTCCAATCCTGCATTTTTCAACTCCTGCAAAATACATTCATGTTTCATACGATACACCTTTCTCATCCGGTTCAAATGCCGTTCAAAATGTCCCTGCAAAAAGAACCGGCTGATAACCCATTGATCAATCCGGGATACTGTCGAAAAATAGAACCCTGCTGTTTTGTGATAACGTTCCATCCATTCCTGCGGCAGCACCATGTAACTTAATCGGATTGCAGGTGCAATTACTTTCGATAATGTACCAATATAAATCACTTTTCCAAAAGGATCCTGACTTTGCAATGCCGGAATCGGTTTGCCCGCATAGCGAAATTCACTGTCATAATCATCCTCAATGATGTATCGATCTTCTTTTGCAGCCGCCCAGGCTAACAATTGTCGTTTCCGGTTGGCCGACATGACCGTTCCACGCGGAAATTGATGAGACGGTGTGACGTATGCCACATTGGCATCTGTCTTCCGCAATTCATCAATATTCATTCCCTGATCATCCACTGATACCGGAACAATGTCGTATCCCATACTTTGAAAGATCGTGTATGCCTGCTTATACGTTGGATTCTCCATGGCAACCATATTATGTTCATCTATGATACGACTGAGTAACAGCAGCATGTAATCACTCCCTGCACCGATTATGATCTGTGACACGTCACACTGCACACCTCTCGCCTGATGCAGATACGTCTGAACCGCCCGCCGCAGTTCAAGATCTCCCTGATGAGCCCCCGCTAAAAAAAGTTCCTTATTATCATCGATCAAGCATTCCTTTGTTAATTTCCGCCATTTACTGTATGGAAAATAATCCATGTCCACACCACTTAGGGAAAAGTCAACGATATATTCCGACTCCTGTCGCTGTAGATCTGTTTGCGTCTGGTGTCCCACCTTGTCAACCGGCACTTCCATCCGGTCTTTTCTCTCCTTATACAATCCGTCATCATATAAGTTCTCTAACGCACAGACATAATATCCTTTTTTGGGGATGGATTCCATATATCCTTCCGAGATAAGCTGACCATATGCCATATCGATCGTATTACGACTCACTTCCAGATAATTCGCCAGTCCTCTGCTCGAAGGCAGCTTGGTTCCGCAAGCGATTCCTCCATTCCGGATCTCTTCTCTGATGTATGTGTATATCTGCTCATAAATAGGCACTTTACTTGCCGTGTCGATCATTACTGTAATCATCTTATCTCTCTGCCAAAGAAAGAGGGGCACATACCACACCCCTCTTTCACTCCTTGTCATATCATTTATCTGTCTTATACGAATACCAGACCATCATCCTCATCATCTTTGCTGATAGAAAGCATACTGTTGTCACTCGTTCCTGACATGAGAAGTGTAAGACCGATATGCTTGTTTGCCTTATCTCCTGTTGCCACATAAATCTCACCAGACTCAACCAATGTAAGTGCAATCTCCAATGCCTGTTCTTTGAATCGCATCAATTCCCGTCGATCGATCGAACTTAATTTGAATAAATACTGGTTCTTAGAACTGATCAGCAAAATGCTGTATTTATTATTACCCGCTTTTCGTGTCAACATACCGGAACCAACCATTCTTGAATTAGCAACCAATATCTCGGCATTCTCCTCACCGGCATATTCCTTATAAATGAGATTAAATACTTTGTTATACTCTTCTTCAGAATCTACACGAACCGGCATCTCTGCTACCGCAAATTCCACTGCGGAATCTGCAAAACGAATGGTTCCGCCTTCATCATTGATCACAGCCGTACAACTTCTTGGTACCTGTAAGCGGAAGAATTTATTCTGAATTACCTTGGAAGAACTATTCTCCACAGGGTTCAATAATTCTTTGAACTTCTCCTCAATTAAATGCATCGAGCTCAATGCATCGACATCTCCGGCCTTTACAACTTCTTTTAATCCTTCATACAGATTCCGGATAGAATCATCTAATACATCTACACTCTCTAACACCTTCTTAACTGCAGGAATGGAACCTTTTGCCGCAACATCATAGTATAACTTCAAGCGTTCTTCCGGTGTTACTCCCTGAGATATCTTATGTTCAATAACCTGATACAGATATTCCTTGCTGAAATCCTGATATCCGGCCTCATATGCTTTGTAGAAATAATCCAGACTCTTGATTGGTCCATTATAGCCTTCTTCTTTTTCCTTGGCCTGACAGTATGCACCATATTCATAAGCTGCCTGAACACTGCCTAATTCAATCGCCTTCAAAAATGCCTGCTCAATCTCTTCGTCACTGGCAAGATAGAATACCTGCTCTTTCTTATTCATTGCCACCTTAAACGCAGTATCTGCAATGCCTTCCTGAACTGCACGTTCCCATTTATCAATGGTTGCCTGCAATTCATCCGGCGCACCGAGACTCTCAATATCACGAATATATGGCTCTGCTTCAAAAATTCCATTCTCCAAAGCTTTTTTCAGATATTCTAATGCCTTCTCACCGTCACGCTTACCATCATCCGTCAATCCATAATAGTAAAAACGTCCAAGATAAAACGGAACTCTCTTATGATTCAAACGATCTGCGTTCTCATACCATTTCTTCGCTTCTGTGTATTGCTTCAATTGCTGATCATAAATCGTACCGATCAGGAATGCGAGATCCGGATCCTTGTTTGACTCAAACAATTCCTTTGCATAACTGATCGTCTTAGAAATATCACGATACGGACTATCCTCATCAAAATACAATTCGATCAACAGGTAACTTGCCTTTGTACTACCATGCTGTAAAGCGATCAACGCATTATTCATCGCTTTATCGTAGTCTTCCATATTATAGTAGTAAAGTGCTTCATTATAATACTGAATCTCTGTACGGTTTGCACTCTTATTACTCAACAATGTCGGAATGACAAATGCAAATGAGTTTGCCACCTCAAAAATAATCTCATTGTACTGTTCCATAATATCCATTGTGGAACATACAAAACGCAGACACGCCCACCGATTCTTCTGTTTGAATACAAATGATACAATACCTTTATCTAAATCCTTATGATAAAAACGGGCAGAAATACCATTGGCATACTCTGTAATATACGGAGTAATATTCAGATCACAATCATATGCTTCATTCTGATAATACAAAAAATCATCAATCTTACGCTCAGATTCCTTCGGAACCGTTGTGTATGTTACATAGATTGCAAAATCCGTATAGGTATGACTCGGTGCATAATATTCTTCATCTGTCTCTACATCAATACTCTTTACCCAGTCTTTCGGTAACTTATGAATATATCCTTCCACCTGATCATGTACATATGTATATTGATACTGTAACTTTGTTGCATCGTTTGGCTTATAATGAAATTCTATTCCCTTTGCCTTTCTGCGTTCCGAAATCTGAGAATAGATCTTATCTTTTTCTTCAAACTCTATACTATCTGCATGGGTTGCATTATATTCAATCCGTTCTACTGCAGCCTTTGCCTTGTCGTCTCCCTTGTCAGCCAGTTTCTGATACCATGATTTGGCTTTCTCTATATCAGCCGGGATGATAAAATCACTCTTTTGTCCGTTTTCATCAATCCGGTTCAATCCTTTTTCATAAATATCTCCCAGACGCATAAATGCCTGATTGACATTGTAAGAAGCTGCTTTTTCCAAATAGCTGATGGCTTTCGAAAAATTCTGAACATCCAACATTAACAGACCCAGCTTATACAACAAATTGCCATCTTCTACAAGTTTGATATATCTCTCATAATATTTGGCAGCCAGTTCCCGGTCTACCTTCGCCTTAATATTCTGGTACTTACCGGTCTCGTACACTTCACCTAATATCTTAAGTGCCTCACAACCATACTGCTGATACTGTTCTTCCATCATGCCGATATCCGCAATCTGATTCAATGCTTTGATCGCTTCTTCCGAAATACCATGCTCGATCAATTCTTTTGCTTTGTTGTACTGTTTCTCTACGTTATTCGTCTGCTCCACTTCCGGTGCAGCAGTCTTCCTCATAAAAGGAATCTTATTCAGAAAATTAGTAAAACGCCCCATTCTCTTCACCTACTTCTTCTATATTCTTAAATGGTTACCCCATCAAATACGGTCTGCACGGCAAATGAAACCGCAGCCACCCCATCGGCTTAGACCAAATTACAATTAGTTTTATTTTATCATACTGTATATTAAAGGGCAAGCAAAGAAAGCCTACAATCTTTACAAAAATAAGAACGTCAAAGACAATCTTCTTTGACGTTCTTAACAAAATGTTTCTTCACCTATAAAATTATATTTTTACAGTAGCCGATCCAATATATTACCTGTGGAATAATTACCCAGTGTTCCTGCTGCCGTGTAAGAATTCTGATTGCCAAATGAGTTATTCACACTCTGGTACGTCTTAGATGCAGCAGCCTGAATCTGACCACCATAGGAATCCTTGCCATTGAACAAGCTCTGAACAGTAGACATATCTGCCTTTTTAAATGTCTCTTCATCAATACTCAAAGTGTTATCTGCACTAACCTTAATACCGATCTTACCAAGCAGTCCGCTATTAACGGCTGTGTTCTGTACCATATTCACTGCCTGACGAAGTACGGAATTATCTGTGCTGTTACCTGCCTTTTTGATATACTTATTATAAGACTCAACCAATCCATTGACCGCTTTGTAGATCTTATCTGTATCATACTCCTTGCCGGTTACTCCGGTTGTCTCATCCTTTGTCTCCACCTTGTTAAATACAGAATCTTTTCCTTGCTGCATCAATGCACCTGCTGCTTTATTCAGATCATCTGCATACGACTTAATATTGGTTTTCTGTTCTGTTGTGCCATTATCGGAAGCCAGATCCTGTGTAGCCTTTTTGGTATTACCATACTTTGCATAGTAAGCCTTGATCAATTTGCTATAAGAACCTCTTGTGATTGAAGAATACTCTGCAAGATCAATTCCTAACATGTTGCCACTCGTTGTATTGGTACTTGTACTGCTTCCAAACAAATAGGACACGCTATTCGTATTCATGTTACCCCAGATACCATTCATCCCTGACATCATTACCACTCCTTTGAATTCAAACCGAACTTCCATGTTCGTTTCTTACTGTACTATCATTACTATCGGCATATTAAAATAATTATATTATATATGTTATCCTATCACAGTATCGCTTAAAAGTACAGTATCAGCCTGCATTTCTTAAATAGTCTGTAAGGTTATCCACTGCCTCAGCTTCATCCGTACCCTCCGCAGAAACAATCACTTCCTCGTTCTGTGCAAGTCCAAGGCTCATCATTCCCATAATACTCTTCGCATTAATTCTGCGGTCACCTGACTGGATATACACCTTGCTGTCAAACTGGCTGGCCTTCTGCACCAATACCGCTACCGGTCTCGCCTCCGCATCTGCTACCAAATTCACCTTGATTGTCTTACTAACCATTTTCTTTCCTCCTTAAATCTGGTTATCTTCTCGCAAAGCATTCGCTATGCTGCTTATTTTTCTAAGTCTATGATTCACACCGGATTTTGATACCGGTGGATTCAACATTTGTCCCAATTCCGTCAAATTGGCGTCCGGTTCTTCTAACCGGATCTCTGCTAACGAACGCAGGGAATCATTCAGATATCGCAATCCCTTTGTACGTTCAATATATTCAATATCTTCTATCTGCCGCCTTGCCGCATTTACTGTTTTCTTGATATTCGCGGTCTCACAATTAACCCGGCGGTTGATATCATTTCTCATATCCTTTAATATCCTGACATTCTCCATATCCATCAAACCGACATACGCTTCCATCACATTCAGGATATCTACGATCATGGAACCTTCCTTCAGATAGACCACATAGTATTTTTTTCTCTTGACGATCTTCGCATCCAGGGAAAAACTTTTTATTACTTCCTGAACGGACTGTGCCATCTCCTTATTATGTACCACGATCTCAAAATGATATGCTTTCTGCGGATCGTTTACCGATCCCGCTGCCAGAAATATTCCCCGTACAAAAGCCTTCTTACAACAATCCTTTTGTACTACCTGCTTGGGAAAATGACAATTCTGCAAAGAAACTCCGTGGGAAGACACATATACAATCTCGTCTTCGTCAATTCCGGAGAGTTCCTCATCATCTAACCAATCTTCTTCCATATAATCAACATAGTCGGAAAGCTTTACCATTTGCAAAACCTTTTCCACCATGGAGTCATCCTGTATCTCTATGCATTTCGGATGCCTGATATATTTTATTTTGTTATCAAACAACTGATCGATCAGCCGGCAGATCTTATCTCCGATCAGCGGATTCTCCGGTCGCATGATCAACCGGACCTGTCCGTCCTCAAATACAACCTCACCGGTAGCGAGTAATAATGCAAGCAATTCGGCAATCTGACAATGTCGGCTATGACTGCTGTGCTTTGCAATCTCTTCTTTTACTTTAGTCGAAAATGACATAACCTCTAACCCTTTCGATTCGCATCCTTATCAATATCCCTGTGAACAATCCGCACACTATAAGGCAGCGTCTCCAACTCTTTGTATATGCCATTTGCAAGAGTGACCGAACGATGTTTTCCGCCGGTACAGCCGATTGCAACGACTAACCCATTCTTTCCTTCCTTTATGTAATTCGGAATCAGAAACTCTAACAGATCTGCAATCTTATTCATGAATTCTTTGGCTTCATCAAACTGCATAACAAAATTCTGTATTGCCTCATCATTCCCCGTGAGAGGACGCAATTCCAGATCATAATATGGATTCGGAAGAAATCTGACATCAAATACCAGATCCGCATCCCTTGGAATTCCATATTTGAATCCAAAGGATACTACATTTATAATAAAATTACTGTATTCCGCATTCTCAATAAATATCTTATCGAGTTCTGCCTTCAGCTCTCTTGTCAGCAGACTCGTCGTATCAATAATATAATCCGCTTCTTTCCGCAAAAATGCAATCCGGCTTCGCTCCATCTTGATTCCGTCTTCTATTCTGCCATTTCTTGCAAGCGGATGATTCCGTCTGGTTTCTTTGTATCGTTTGATCAATACGTCATCATTCGAATCCAAAAATAAGATCTCATAATCATATTGTGACGCCTTTAGCTGCTGAAGACATTCTGAAAGCTGCTCTAAATACACTCCGCTCCGGATGTCTACTCCGATTGCCACGTTATTAATGTCATTGTCCTTCGCATATGCAATCTCTGCAAAACGCATGATCAATTGAATCGGCAGATTATCTACACAGAAATATCCGATATCTTCTAATGTTTTTAATGTTGTACTCTTGCCGGCTCCACTCATGCCGGTTACAATCACAAATCTCATTTGCACAAACCTTCTCTATCTTTCACCTACAAGCCGAACCTCCGGCTCTAACGTTACCTGATATTTATCATATACCTTTTGTCTGACGTCCTCTATAAGTTGCATTACATCAGTAGCAGTGGCACCGCCTTTATTGATGACAAATCCACAGTGTTTCTCCGACACCTGTGCACCCCCGACCTGATAGCCTGCAAGCCCCGCATCCATGATCAGCTTTCCTGCAAAATACCCTTCCGGACGTTTAAATGTAGAGCCCGCACTCGGAAATTCCAATGGCTGTTTGGTTCTTCTTGCCGTTGTCAGTTCTTCCATACGCTGTGTGATTTGTTCCCGGTCTCCCTGTTGCAGAGACAGGGTTGCTCCAACTACAATATAGTCCGTTCCCTCTACTGCACTGTGCCGATAAGAAAAATCCATCTCCTCACCTGTCCGTTCGCTCAGATTGCCATCATGATCCATCAACTGCACTGTTTCTACAATATCTTTCATCTCACCGCCGTATGCCCCGGCATTCATCATAACGGCTCCGCCCAACGTACCCGGTATACCGGCAGCAAACTCAAAACCGGTAAGTCCCGCATCCCTGGTTGCCAATCCAAGTCGTCCAAGAATAACTCCCGCCATTGCTCTAACAGTTGTTCCCTCAATCGAAAAATGGCTGAAATTCTGATCCAGTAATATGACAACTCCTGTCATTCCGGCATCGCTGACTAATAAGTTACTTCCATGTCCTAATATAAAATATGGTGTATCTTCTGCCCGGCAAAGCATAACAATCTGTCCCAATTCCTCTACGTTCCGCGGTGCGACAAGATATTGTGCCGGTCCGCCGATTCGAAATGTCGTATGTTTCGCCATCGGTTCATCTATTTTCACATTCTGTTTTCCA
The DNA here is from genome assembly GCA_050873485.1 of Lachnospiraceae bacterium. GTDB lineage: Bacteria > Bacillota > Clostridia > Lachnospirales > Lachnospiraceae > CAG-590. Next base: position 17,805 of record JBNMIW010000001.1, read on the forward strand.
ACTATTCGGTATAATTCGTTGATTAAATTCTGGCTCATATCTTCCCAACCATTCAAATATATTATTTCTCAGATTCCCTTTTCCCCATGGATAGCTATATCCTTCAAACGGAAATCCACATTCTTACTTATTATATTCTATATATTCTAAGAAAATCAATGTACGAAGTCACGAAAAAAAGGGAGAGTTCACTCTCCCTTTCGGCTTTTTCACCAATTTATTAGTTATTTCGTAAGGATTGCCTTCGCACTTCCGTAAATACCGGCATCATTTCCAAGCGTAGCAAGTACGAACTGTGTACCTTTGCAGGCATGGAATACGTACTGCTGATAATACTTAGCAGTTGTCTTTAACAGGATATCACCGGCACGGGACACGCCGCCACCGATTACAAATGCTTCCGGATCACAGACACAGGCTACACTTGCCAATGCTTTACCAAGAATTCTTCCATGATCTTCTACTAATTCTAACGCAAGATCATCACCCTCTTTAGCAGCATCAAAGATCTCTTTTGCAGATATGTACTGTACACTGCGCAACTTAGAAGCACGGTCTGTATTGTTCAATGCACGTTCTGCCATTCTGGTAATACCGGTTGCAGATGTATACTGCTCCAAACATCCCTTCTTACCACAACCACATACTTCTGTCTCATCATCATTTACACAGATATGTCCGATCTCTCCGCCGGCACCATTGGTTCCGTATAACATCTTGCCATTGATGATGATACCGCCACCAACACCGGTTCCTAATGTTACCATGACAATAGAAGAGAAACCTTTTCCGCCTCCCTGCCACATCTCGCCAAGGGATGCCATATTTGCATCATTACCAACTTTGGCAGGAAGTCCTAACAATTTCTCAACTTCTTCCTCTACGTTAAATACACCCCATCCAAGATTCACGCAACGAAGTACCGTTCCGTCATCCTTAACCGGTCCCGGAACACCGATACCAACACCGGCAACATCTGCTTTATCCACATTCTTCTCAGCCATCTTTGCCTCTACAGAAGCTGCAACGTCCGGTAAAATAAAACGTCCACCCTCATCCTTGCGGGTTGGGATCTCCCATTTGTCTAACAACTCACCCTCTACGGTAAAGAAACCAAGCTTAACAGTTGTTCCTCCGATATCTACACCAAATACATACTTACTCATAATATCCTCCTTATTTATAGATCTTTATTCTTATTCATATTATTGGTTACACGGTTGTAAAGTTCCTGTGCAGCATTATATCCCATTTCCTTCTGACGATGGTTAACTGCCGCTGATTCTACAATAATTGCAAGGTTCCGACCCGGACGGATCGGAATATTATACGATACCACCTTGTTACCAAGAAATTCTGTATACTGATCCTCTAATCCTAAACGATCGTAATTGTTATCCTTGTCCCACTCTTCCAAATTGATGACCAGATCGATCGACTGGCTCATCTTAACACATTCAAATCCAAAGAGTGCTTTCACATCAATAATTCCGATTCCCCGAAGTTCAATAAAATGTCTTGTAATATCCGGAGAAGTTCCAACCAGTGTTTCTTCCGATACTTTCTTAATCTCTACCACGTCATCCGATACCAGACGATGTCCGCGTTTGATCAATTCGAGTGCCGCCTCTGATTTACCGATTCCACTCTCGCCCATGATCAGAACTCCGACACCATATACATCAACCAATACGGCATGTACCGAAATTCTTGGTGCTAATTCCACATGCAGCCAGCGTACCGTCTCATGTACAAATGCAGATGTTGTCGCATCCGATGTCAATACCGGAACACCATATTTTCTTCCTGCTTCCAACACAAAATCCTGCGGCTGTAATCCCCGACAAAATACCAGACACGGAAACTTATATTGGAACAGATTATCAAAAATCTTCGCTGTCTCATCCCGGTCATGAATACTTGTTATATACGCATGCTCCACGTTACCACAGATCTGAATCCGGTTAGAATCAAAATGTTCAAAGAATCCGGATAACTGAACTGCCGGACGGTTAATATCCGGATCTGTGATCAGGATCTTGTCTGTATCGATCTCCGGTAAATGATTGACTAAATTGAGCTTTTCAATAAACTTCGTTAAAGTTGTTGAATACATTACACCTCTCCTCTCAATATACACACAATACAGATATTATACTAAAAAATACAGACATTTACCACTATAAATATTTATCTTTCTGCATAAAAAGAGCAGCCGCCACGGCAACTGCTCCATTCTTACTTCTTCTATATTGATACCAATCAATAATTCTCTGCATGAACCTCAAAATAACTCTGTGGGTGATTACATACCGGACATACCTCCGGTGCCTTTGTTCCGACAACAATGTGTCCACAATTCCGGCACTCCCAGACTTTCACTTCGGATTTTTCAAATACCTGTGCTGTCTCAATATTCTGAAGCAGTGCACGATATCTCTCCTCATGATGTTTCTCAATCTCACCTACTGCTCTGAACTTTGCGGCAAGCTCCGGGAATCCTTCTTCCTCTGCGGTCTTTGCAAATCCTTCGTACATATCAGTCCATTCATAGTTCTCACCTTCTGCTGCCGCAGCAAGATTTGCTTTCGTATCTCCAATTCCTGCAAGTTCCTTAAACCACATCTTAGCATGTTCTTTCTCGTTATCTGCTGTTTTAAGGAATAATGCGGACATCTGCTCATATCCCTCTTTCTTTGCAACAGATGCAAAGTAAGTATATTTATTTCTTGCCTGGGATTCACCTGCAAATGCCTCCTGTAAATTCTTTTCTGTCTGTGTTCCTGCGTACTTATTCGTTGCCATACCTCTTTCCTCCTTTTAAAAATAGGAATAATTCCTAATATTTATTATATCTGTTTTTTTAGATTTTTCAATCCCCATTTTATCAAATTCACAATAGTTTCATAAAAATCTTATCAACTCTCAAGATCCGCTTCCCTGTATCTTAAATATTCTACGAATTTAAGTGCCGCCGGAGTCATCCTGTCCCGATCCTTCATGGCCAGACAGATTTCCCTGTAATATGGTTTTTCCAGAGGCCGGACCACAACATTATAAGGAATACGCTGCAAGATCATATCCGGCAAAATGCCAATCCCCAAGCCCTTCTCTGCCATCGACATAATGGCAAAATCTTCCCAGGTTGTGAATCGGATCCGGGGATGGATATCATGCGCTTCCAACAACTCCGACACTTCTGTCTTTCCTCCATGTTCCAGCAGTAAAAACGGTTGATCCTCCAGGTCGGAAAACAGGATCCTCTTCTTTGCTGCGAATGGATGATCTGCCGGCAGCACCACTTTATATTCATCTTTTTTGAGAAAGATACTATCAAGCTGCATATCCGGCGTCTTCCGTAAAAAACCACAGTCAACACGTCCCTCTTCAATCCAATGTTCCACCTCATCATAATCCCCTAACAGCATTTCATATTCAATCCCCGGATAATCCTTTTGGAATCTCGCAAATATATTCGGCAGCCAGTTGATCGCCACACTAGAAAATGTACCGATCCGAACGATTCCGCTTTGTATGCCATTCAATTGATCCACATATCCTTCCAGATCCTGAAAATCATTTAAAATCGTTCGAATCCGAGGCAGAATCTGCTCTCCGGTTGCGGTAAGACAAATTCCACTCTTGCTGCGTTTCAATAATACGATTCCCCATTCTTTTTCCAAATCTGCAACCATCTTGCTGATAGAAGACTGTGCATAGTTCAATTCTTCCGCTGCCTTTGTAAAACTGCCCTGTTCTACTGTCTTCACAAAGGCAAGATATTTTAATAAATTGTTATCCATTTTATATTCCTTTTTTCGATATATATTATCACTATTATTCGCTTTTTATATTGTAAAACAGCCATTACAATATTTCAAGAATCAAACTACTTGGAAAGGATATTTATAAAATGAATGCAGCCAATCAAAAGATCAATATGTTAGAAGGTTCTCTCAAAAAGAATATATTGTTATTTACACTTCCAATCGCCTTAAGCAGTATGCTTCAACAGCTCTTTAACGCAGCAGACACATCTATTGTCGGCTACTTTGGCAGTGCTGATGCACTCGCCGCGGTAGGAACAAACGGAGAAATCGTCGCTCTGATCGTCACACTTTCCTCCGGATTAGCAATCGGTACTAATGTATGGATTGCGACACAGATCGGACAAAAACAGATGCAGACAATCTCTCCGATCGTTCATACTTCCATCCTGCTTGCAGCGATCGTTGGCATCATCGGCGCCATCGCCGGACAATTCATTGCACATCCTCTGCTTTCTCTCATCCAGACACCCGATCACATTTTATCCTCAGCAGAACTTTATCTGCGGATATATTTTGGCGGATACCCTTTTCTATTATTATACGATTTCGGGTCTGCAATCCTGCGCGCACGCGGCGACAGCCGCTACCCGTTTATTGCTCTGAGCATTGCAGGTATTGTCAATGTATTTCTGAATCTCTTTTTTGTGATTTTCTTTCATTTAGGTGTAACCGGTGTCGCCCTTGCAACCGATATATCCACGTTTTTATCAGCGATAATGGTTCTTTTCCGCCTGCGAAAAGATTCGGGAGATTTTCATTTATCCTACAAAAGTTTAAAGCTTCACACTACGCACATCGTCTCCATCCTGAAGATCGGAATTCCTTCCGCACTCCAGGGTGCTGTCTTTTGTTTTGCAAATATTTTTGTTCAGGCAGCGGTAAATCAATTTGGTTCCATTGCCATCGCGGGAAGCACCATCGCTATGAATTTTGAATATTTTACCTACTATGTGATCACTGCATTCGGACAAACAGCTACCACTTTTACCAGTCAGAATTATGCAGCGGGATATACCCGGCGTTGCCGCCGGATCTTATTTTGGTGTACTGCATTTTCCATCTTTTTCAGTTCGAGCCTCATCATTCCGATCGTCATTTTCCGCAATTGGTTTTCCGGCTTTTTTGCTACGGAACCACTCGTAATTGAAAATGCATGCCTTCGGATTCTGTGCATCCTGCTCTACGAACCGATCTGCAATCTCTACGAAATCCCTGCCAGTGTTCTACGCGGAACCGGACACTCCCTGCTTCCTGCCATCATGACAATTCTTGGCACCTGCGCGTTTCGTATTCTATGGATCTGCATCATTTTCCGTCAGCATCCGGCATTAAATATTTTGTATATGGCATTCCCGTTATCATGGGTACTTACGCTTTCCCTGATCCTTATCGGTTTTATTCTGATACGACCTTTCAAAAATTAATTTTATCGAGATATTTTCGTTATATTTTTCTATATTTTCTCTGTATTTTCTTTACAAGGTGTGGTATTCTCATATGGGGTACTTTATATTTTTAAGTACCCTATATAATTTGATTGATTTACAAAGGAGATTTTCGATGAAACATATTGGTTTTGATAACGATAAATATCTGTCTATGCAGTCCGAACATATCCGGGAGCGCATTTCCCAGTTCGGTGACAAATTGTATCTGGAATTTGGCGGAAAATTATTCGACGATTACCACGCTTCCCGCGTTCTTCCGGGCTTTGCACCGGACAGTAAGTTACAAATGCTGTTACAACTTGCCGATCAGGCAGAAATGATCATTTCCATCAACGCCGCAGACATTGAACGGAATAAGATCCGTCACGACCTCGGCATCACATATGATGAAGATGTTCTACGCCTCATTGATGTATACAAAAAGAAAGGCTTATTCGTCAGCAGCGTTGTCATTACCCGCTATGCCGGTCAGCCTTCCGCAGATCTGTTCCAGAAGAAATTAGAGGCAATCGGCATCCATGTGTATCATCATTATTCCATTGAAGGATATCCGAATAACATTGATTTAATCGTCAGTGATGCGGGTTATGGCAAGAATGACTATATCAAAACAACCCGTCCATTGGTGATCGTAACAGCACCCGGACCTGGAAGCGGTAAGATGGCAACCTGCCTTTCCCAGCTCTATCACGAAAACAAAAATGGTATCAAAGCCGGCTATGCCAAATTCGAGACTTTCCCAATCTGGAACATTCCGTTAAAACATCCGGTCAACTTAGCATACGAAGCCGCAACTGCTGACTTAAACGATGTAAATATGATTGATCCGTTCCATCTTGAGGCATATGGCGAAACAACTGTCAACTACAACCGTGATGTTGAGATCTACCCTGTTCTCGCTGCCATGTTTGAAGGAATTTACGGACATTGCCCTTACAAATCTCCAACCGACATGGGCGTTAATATGGCCGGTAACTGTATTATTGATGATGAAGTGTGCAAAGAAGCCTCCAAGCAGGAGATCATTCGCAGATATTATCAATCCCTGAATCGTTTTGTAAAAGATGAGGCCACCAAAGAAGAGGTCTACAAACAGGAATTGATCATGAAACAGGCTAAGATCACCATCAATGATCGCGCTGTTGTTCCGGTTGCAAATGATCTGGCAAAGACAAACGGTTCTGCTGCGGCAGCATTAGAGCTTCCGGATGGCACCATTGTTACCGGTTCCACCTCCGACCTGTTTGGTCCTGCATCCGCAGTCTTATTAAATGCCATCAAGATTCTTGGTAATATTGATAAGAAAGTACATCTTATCTCCCGTACTTTCATTGAACCGATCCAGCAGTTAAAGACCGGCTATCTCGGAAGCAAGAATCCTCGTCTTCACACAGACGAAGTTCTGATCGCATTGTCTATGTGCGCGGTGTCTGATCCAAACGCAAAACTTGCCTTAGAACAACTTCCAAAATTATCCGGTTGTCAGCTCCATGTTTCATCGATTCTTTCTGCGGTTGACATGAATACCTTCAAAAAGCTTGGTATCGAATTAACAAACGAAGCCGTATATGAAGGTGCAACTGCTAACTGATTATAGAAAATATTTGAAAACCAACTATATCAAAAAACACAGCTACAAGTTGATCATTCTGATCGACCAACTTGCAGCTGCGTTTTTTAATCTTTATATAACATATAATTATGCGTTCTTCTCAACACCGAGATCTACTTTCTCACCATTGATGTTCCAGTTCTTAGTGTATCCCTTTACTTCACCGTACTGAACGTCGGTTGCAAGAACATCATGGAAGATGGTATCTTCGTTACGTTTCATGATCTCTGCAACTCTATCATTGTTTGCTACAGAAATCGTAATCTTATCCATTACCTCGAATCCTGCCTCTTTACGCATGGTCTGAACTTTTGAAATGATCTCACGCACAAATCCTTCTTCTAAGAGTTCCTCTGTCAACTGAATGTCTAAGACAACTGTTACGACTGCATCTGCCTCGGTTACATAATCGTCTGACTTTGCAGTCTCGATCAACAGATCTTCCTCTGCAAGACTTACTTCTGTACCGTCTGCCTCAAACTTCAATGCACCCTCTGTCTTTAATGTGTTCATGGCCTCCCTGCCATTTACATTTGACAGATATTCACGGATTGCATTCAAATGCTTGCCATACTTTGGTCCAACTGTCTTTAACTGTGGTTTGAATACATAATCGCTGAATTCTGATACATCATCCTTAAAGGTAACTGCCTTCACATTCAACTCGTCTTCGATGATCTCTTTATAGAAATCAGATAATGCCTTGTTTGCCTTCACATACATATTACCGATCGGCTGACGATTCTTGATGTTGGCACTATTTCTTGCGGCACGTCCAAGTACAACGATCTTCAGTACCTCATCCATATCATTTTCTAATTCTGCATCGATCATCTTCTCGTCTACTGCCGGGAAGTCACAAAGATGAATACTCTCCGGTGCAGTCTTATCCACACTTCTTACTAAGTTCTGGTAAATGTCCTCTGTCATGAACGGAATCATCGGTGCAGCCGCCTTACAGATTGTGACGAGTGCCGTATACAATGTCATATATGCATTGATCTTATCCTGCTCCATTCCTTTTGCCCAGAAACGTTCACGGGAACGACGTACATACCAGTTACTCATATCATCTACAAATTCAGATAATGCTCTTGCTGCTTCCGGAATTCTATAATTGCCGAGATTCTCATCGGTTGTCTTTACTGCTGTATTCAACTTAGACAACAACCATTTATCCATAACTGCAAGTTTGTCATACTCTAAGCTGTATTTTGTCGGGTCAAAGTTATCAATATTCGCATACAATACATAGAATGCATAGGTGTTCCATAAGGTACCCATGAACTTACGCTGACCTTCCAATACCGCATCTTCGTGGAAACGATTTGGCAACCATGGAGCAGAGTTTGTATAGAAATACCAGCGGATCGCATCTGCACCATACTTGTTCAATGCCTCCATTGGATCAACTGCATTACCCTTAGATTTACTCATCTTCTGACCATCTTTGTCCTGGACATGTCCTAATACAATGACATTCTTATAAGGAGCTTCATTAAAGATCAATGTTGAGATTGCCATCAGAGAATAGAACCATCCTCTTGTCTGGTCAACTGCCTCTGAAATGAAGTCTGCCGGGAAGTTCTCCTTGAAAATGTCTTCATTCTCAAACGGATAATGCCACTGTGCAAATGGCATAGAACCGGAATCGAACCAACAGTCAATTACTTCCGGTACACGATGCATCTCCTTGCCACAATCCGGACATTTGATCGTTACTGCATCAATATACGGACGATGTAATTCAATATCATCCGGGCAGTTGTCACTCATTTCCTTCAATTCTGCAATCGAACCGATCGCATGACGCTTACCACACTCACATTCCCAGATATTTAACGGCGTACCCCAATAACGGTTACGAGAAAGTCCCCAATCCTGTACATTCTTAAGCCAGTCACCAAAGCGTCCTTTACCGATTGACTCAGGAATCCAGTTTACTTTATTGTTATTTGCAACCAGATCGTCACGAACTGCTGTCATCTTGATGAACCAGGTATCTCTTGCATAGTAGATCAGTGGTGTATCACATCTCCAGCAGAACGGATAATCATGCTCGAACTTCGGTGCATCAAACAATAATCCCTTACTGTCAAGATCAACCAATACCTTTGGATCTGCATCTTTTACAAACATTCCGGCAAATGGTGTCTCCTCTGTTAAGTTACCCTTGCCATCTACGAACTGAACAAACGGAAGATCATAATTTCTTCCTACGTTTGCATCATCTTCACCAAATGCAGGTGCGATATGAACGATACCGGTACCATCTGTCATCGTTACATAAGTATCACATGTAATAAAGAATCCCTTCTTATGCTGCTTATCTGCTACCTCTTTTGCACATGCATATAATGGCTCGTATTCTTTGTTCTCAAGATCACTACCAACATATGTCTCTAACACTTCATAAGCAGGAGTACCATTTTCCTTATCTGCTAACTTACCGAGTACTGTATCCAACAATGCCTGTGCCATGTAATAGGTATATCCATCCGCAGCCTTTACCTTGCAATATGCTTCATTTGGGTTCACACAAAGTGCCACGTTTGATGGAAGTGTCCAAGGTGTTGTTGTCCATGCAAGGAAATATGCATCCTCTCCAACGACCTTAAAACGAACAATTGCGGAACGTTCTTTTACCGCCTTATATCCCTGTGCTACTTCGTGAGAAGATAACGGAGTTCCGCAACGAGGACAATACGGAACGATCTTGAATCCCTTGTATAATAAATCTTTGTCCCAGATCTTCTTAAGTGCCCACCACTCAGACTCGATAAAGTCATTGTGATATGTTACATATGGATCATCCATATCTGCCCAGAAACCAACTTTGCCGGAGAATTTCTCCCACATTCCTTTGTATTTCCATACAGATTCCTTACATTTTGTAATAAATGGATCTAATCCATATTCCTCGATCTGTTCCTTACCATCAATACCTAATAACTTCTCAACCTCTAACTCAACCGGAAGTCCATGTGTATCCCATCCTGCCTTACGGATGATCTTGTGTCCCTTCATGGTCTGATATCTTGGAATCATATCCTTGATAACACGGGTTAATACATGACCGATATGCGGCTTACCATTTGCAGTAGGAGGTCCATCATAAAATGTATATACCGGACATCCTTCCTTTTCTTCAATTGATTCTTCAAAAATCTTGTTCTTGTTCCAGAAGTCTAATGTCTTCTGTTCACGTTCTACGAAATTCATGTTGTTTGAAACTTTTTCGTACATCTCATCCATCCTTTCTTTGTTGTCTGCTAACAGATCAATGAGCCGCTCCGGACTCTTTCAAATAAAAAACAAAAGCCCTTCTCATCCGCATCAGGACGAAAAGGGCTACGATTCGCTATACCACCTAATACATTGTACGTGAATGAAATATCCTGTTTCAGTGAATACTCTGTACTAGCCTTCCATTCATTATACATGGTTTCTGTAACGGGAAACAACCGTTGAATCCTACTTAGAATATCCGTTCAGTTCACAACTCTGGAGTGATATTCCCATTCTCTCTTACTTCCATCTGCCTTCCACCATCGCAGACTCGCTTGTCAAAATGCCTGTTGATTCTAACGGTTTCTAAGAGAAGGTACTGTCTCCTTCGATGTCTTTACACAACTATGTTTTTTATAGCATTTTCACACATTCTTGTCAAGTATTAGATATCTATTTCTTTGAATTTATATAGCATTCAGAAAGTTTTAAGATTTACAACATTTACTAAATTCTTCAATTATGATACACTAGCCATTGGAATTGTTTTATAAAAAGGAGGTACCCTCTATGGCGAATCAGAATTTAACTCTTTTAACCGATTTATATGAACTGACCATGATGCAGGGATATTTCAACGAACAAAGCAATGACACGGTAATTTTTGACGCATTCTACCGCAAGAATCCATCCGGAAGCGGATATGCGATCGCCGCAGGATTGCAACAGATTATAGATTATGTAAAAAGTCTGTCCTTTACTTATGATGACATTGATTATCTTCGTGGGCTTGGTATTTTTTCGGAAGAATTTCTCGAATATCTTGCCGGATTTCATTTTACCGGCGATATCTATGCCATCCCGGAAGGCAGCATTGTATTTCCGCAGGAACCCCTGATCAAAGTAATTGCTCCGATCATGCAGGCACAATTAGTGGAAACGGCAATTCTGAATATACTGAATCACCAAAGCTTAATCGCAACAAAAGCTTCCCGGGTATGCTATGCCGCAGACGGCGACGGCATTATGGAATTCGGGCTACGTCGTGCACAGGGACCGGATGCAGGAACTTACGGTGCAAGAGCAGCCGTGATCGGTGGCTGTATCGGCACCTCGAACGTACTATGCGGCCAATTATTTGATGTCCCGGTTCTCGGTACACATGCACATAGCTGGATCATGAGCTTTCCGGACGAATATACGGCTTTTAAGACATACGCAGACATGTATCCGGATGCATGTATCCTATTGGTGGACACCTATGATACATTGAAATCCGGTGTTCCAAACGCAATCCGCGTATTTAATGAAATGAAACAGGCCGGTATTCAATCTAAGAAATATGGTATTCGTTTAGATAGCGGTGACCTTGCCTACCTTTCCAAAAAAGCAAGAAAAATGTTAGATGCTGCCGGTTTCCCGGACGCAATCATTTCTGCATCATCCGATCTGGATGAATACCTGATCGACAGCTTGAAGACACAGGGTGCTGCCATCACCTCATGGGGTGTTGGAACAAACCTGATCACATCCGCCGATTGTCCTGCCTTTGGCGGCGTATATAAGATGGCTGCAATCCGGAAAGAAGGCTGTGACACATTTATTCCGAAGATCAAGATCTCCGAGAATCCTGCTAAGATCACGAATCCGGGCAACAAAACGGTGTTCCGTATTATCGACAAAGAAACCGGAAAATTAAAGGCAGATCTCATTGCATTAGCAGATGAAACCTATGATACGTCCAAAGATCTCGAAATCTTCCATCCGATTGACACATGGAAGCGTTCTACAATTGCAGGCGGCACTTACGATATGGAAGAAATTTTGTTACCTGTCTTCAAAAAAGGACAATGTATATATGAATCACCAAAAACAATGGACATTCGAACCTATTGCCAACAGGAGTTAGATCTCCTCTGGGACGAATCCCGTCGTCTGGTGAATCCGCAGGAAGTATATGTGGATCTTTCCAAACCACTATATGATCTCAAGATGGAATTATTAAATAAAAGGGGGCATTAACACATGATAACAGAGAACCGCAGACTATGGAAACTGGTTTTACTGACGATTCCCACTTTCGGAATCTATAATATCTACTTCTGGTTTCGGTTTACCGCTGATCTGAACGAAATGAACCGGGAAGAGAAAAAAATCAAGAATTACATTCTCGTATGGTTTCTTTCTCTTATTACATTCGGAATCTACCGCTGGGTATGGTTATTCTACTTAGAAGACCGTTTACAGACAACCGGAGAATTGTTCGGTCTTCGCATCAAACCGGGACCAAGTGTTGTATTAACATGGAAATTGTTTGGATCATTCTTGTTAATCGGTCCTTTCGTAGCCGATTACTATGTTATCCGCAACATGAACCGTTTAGCACATGCATATAACGCAACGATCAGGAAAAAGACAAAAGTAGTCAAGGCGTAATGCCCTGGCTACTTTTTCTTTGTTCTATAACATTTACATTGTATGCTGATGTGCATATTTTTCTTTGGTTGCCATGCCACCCCGAATATGACGTTCCGCTTTGTTTACATCCAGTACTTTGCGTACCTCGGAAGCCAATGCAGGATTGATCCAGATCAGGCGTTCCGAAACATCCTTATGTACCGTTGATTTACTCACTCCAAATTTCTTAGCAGTTTGTCTGACTGTTGCATTTGAATCAATAATATACGTGCCAATCTCCACTGCACGTTCCTCAATATATTCTTTCAAGTAGAAACCCCAATCACTTGTTGTTACATACTATGCAAAGAATACACGTTGTATGCTAAAGTTTCTTTCCGTCCAATACTGCCTCTTTCAATACATCCCCCTCATATCGCAATTTCAGTGAAAAAAAGGGTGCATTATCCGCCAGTAACCGGAGAAAGATCTTATCTCCTTCCCACAATGTCAACTGTTCTAACCGATCTTTGTCCACCCACTCAAGGGTTCCTTCATCACATTCGGTCATCGTTCCTTCGAATCCATCTGCTGTATATAAACACATATACTCTGTCTGCCAACGATCCGAGATAAATGTCACAAGTCCACGAAACCGGTAATCTGTCAGTGTCAACCCGGTCTCCTCCTTCACCTCACGGAGCAGGCATTCCTCCGGACTCTCGTCTTTTTCAAAATGCCCACCTACCCCGATCCATTTATCCTTATTCACATCATGCATCTTAGAGATCCTATGTAACATCAAATACCGGTTGTCATTCTCTATATAACAAAGCGTTGTTAAATTCCTCATATTGTTCTCCTTCCAACTTTTTCCTTTTGCACAGCGTAAGGATTGCGAGATGTGTGAGGGCACATGCGAAAGAGCATGAATAGGCCATGTAGGTTTGCCTTTATGGTACGCAGGCACGCTTGTGCTATGCTTCATACGCAGCGGTGCTAGGTTCGAAAGAACCTCACCAAGCACCGGCGTAATCAGAATGCCTTGCTTAACCATATAAGACAAACCTACA
>JBNMIW010000002.1:0-24354 GCA_050873485.1 Lachnospiraceae bacterium
CTTGGCGAGGTATTTTCGAGCCTAGTACCGTTGCGAGCGATGAGTAGCGAGAGCGTGCCTGCGATGATAATGTTATATCCAAAACAACCGGTTCATAACTTAATGCTTCGTGCGTCCGTTACTCACGCTGTGCAAGGGACTTATGCAAAAAGTTCGGAAGCGAGTTGTTCCATTGCGGCAATATCTTTTTCTTTCATTGTGGAGAGAATCGTCACAGTGTTCTCACAAACTGTTATATTCTTCATGGTATCCAATGTGTTTTTCATGGTTTTAGCAGCGGTTGGAGCCCAGGAACCATTTTCAATAAGGGCAACTTTGCGGTTCTGGTATGCCTTATGGGATAAACGGTTTAAGAAATCTTCCATTGGAGGAAATACACCGGCATCATAAGAGGCTGCTGCAAGAACCAGCTTGCTGTAACGGAAAGCATCTTCAATTGCTTCTGCCATGTCATCTCTTGACAAATCCGTAAATGCGACTTTGGCAACACCCTTTTCTTTTAAGATCTCCACCATTTTTTCTGCGGCAGCTTTGGTATTGCCGTGAATGGAAGCACATGCAACCAGGACGCCTTCGTCTTCCGGCTGGTAGCTGCTCCAGGTATTATATTTGTCTATGTAGTATCCAAGATTTTCTTTTAAGATTGGTCCGTGAAGCGGGCAGATCGTCTGAATATCCAGATTAGCAGCCTTTTTCAGTAAGGTCTGAACCGGAGCACCATATTTTCCAACGATATTAAAGTAATAACGTCTGGCTTCACAAGCCCAGTCTTCTTCGTGGCTAAGTGCACCAAATTTGCCGAATCCGTCTGCGGAGAATAGGATCTTTTCTGTAGATTCATATTCCACCATAACTTCCGGCCAGTGAACCATTGGAGCCATGACAAAAGTAAGTTTGTGTTCACCAAGATCAAGCGTGTCACCCTCTTTGACTGCGATCGAACGTTCTTCTAAGTTGTCGATATCAAAGAATTGTGGAAGCATTGCTTTTGCTTTTGCACTCAATACAAGTGTGGCAGCCGGATATCGGTCGGCGAATTGTTTGATGTTTGCAGAATGATCCGGTTCAAGATGGGAAATGACCAGGTAATCCGGTGTTCTGCCTGCAAGGGCATTGTCTAAGTTCGCAAACCATTCATCGGTTTTTCTGGCATCTACGGTATCCATTACTGCAATCTTCTCGTCTAAAATGATATAGGAATTGTAGGAAACACCATTTGGAACAATATACTGGCTTTCAAATAAATCTAAAGTGGTGTCGTCTGCACCGATGTATTTGATTGCGTTGGAAATGGTTGTGTCGCTCATATGAAAATCCTCCTTGGTAATAGTAAATATAATTGTGTGTTTACTTGCGCATTGTATCGTTTAACAATTTCTTTAATATTATAATCCGCTGTATACGGTTTTGCAATTGCACTTTTTTAGAAAGTAAAAATATGGAAAGCGGATTGACGGTTAAATTACATTCGTGGTATTATTTATTTTACTATGCAAAACAAAAATACAAAGTAATAATTTTTTAGATAAACGGATTGGGAGGGAGAGAATATGAAGTGTAAATTTTGCGGAGCGGAAATGTTGGAAGATGATCGGTTCTGTACAACCTGCGGGAAAAAAAGGGAAGAAGAGACTGTGCAAAAACCAGAATGGGTATTTTGTACCCAATGTGGTGCGAAGTTGAAAGCAGATTCCAGATTCTGTACCAGTTGCGGAGCGAAAGTAGCAGGCTTTGAGGATGAGCAGCAAAAGAAAGAGGATTCAAAGGAGTCGATTGTCCGGGAGAAAAAGGAAGCAGAGGCGGAAGTTATACAAGAGGAAAAAGAGGAGGAAAAACCAGAGAAAGTAGTTGCTCCAATAGAAGAAAAACAGGAAACTTTGACGAAACAGCCGGAAGTGGAAGAACCTGAAGTGAAAGAGCAGCAAAATGAGCATGTAGTGCTGAAGCAGGATCAGGATACACCCCTTAATGACAGGAATGTAGTAGCTGCTGAGGAGAATAAGAACAGTAATAACAAAGAAAATATTGCAATCGTGATTGTAATTGTTGTCATTCTTGCGGTTTTAGTGACGGGAACCATTATTTTGTGCAGGCAGTTATGGAAATCAACTACGGATAATAATGAAAGTACAGCTAATTCTGTAGAGATTTCAACAGAGGAATTGACAACGGAGGCAGGAACGGAGGAGGATCTGTCTAATGTGGATTATGACCTTACCCAGAATAATGTCCTGACCTTTGAAGGAAGTATATTACAGTCTGCAAGTGAGGGAAAAGTAATTGCACTCTCCACTCCTGCAACATTTTACGGAGCAGATGAGACAGGTGCCAATATAAAGGTTGAAAATGTTGCAAATATTGTTCTGAATGCAGAGAGTCTGCCGGAAGGATTACTAGATAGCATTAGTGGAAATACAACAGTGAAGGTTGGCGGTACTGTGACAATCAGTGCGGGTAAGGTATATATTCTTGTAGATACTTTACAGGATTGGGACGGAACAGATTTGATTGCCCAATATGGAGAGCTTCAGGATGGAGATTATATACTGCCATATAGCAGTGATGAATATTTAACAGAGGAAGATATTGAGGATTTGTCGTTGCAGGAGATTAACTATGCGAAGAACGAGATTTATGCCCGTCATGGACGTAAGTTTGATTCTGTAGAATTACAGGAGTATTTTGAGAGCAAATCCTGGTATAGAGGAACAATTGATGCAAAGGATTTCAGTGAATCCGAATTGTCAAAGATTGAGCGTGCCAATGTTCAATTGTTGAAGGAACGGGAATTTAGTATTGATCCAAAGGGATATCAGTTGGATTAAGGTGAGGGGCTGTTATGAAGAAGATAATCTATGGGTTATGTCTGTTTTTGTGTATCTTAGTACTGACCGGCTGTGGAAAGAAAGTAGAAGATTCCACAGAGAAAGAAAAAAGTGAGATAACAACGGAACAGACGACAGAGTCGATTACGGAAGACACAACACAAGAGATAACGACACAAATGACGACAACAGAACAGGAGACAACAGAGATAGAATCCACAAAGAAGAACATTTTGATATCGATCGATCCGGGTCATCAGGGCCCAAATGTAGATATGAGTGCAACGGAGCCGAATGCACCGGGCTCTTCCGAAATGAAGAGAAAAGCAACCGGCGGAACACAGGGACGGTATACAGGAGTTGGGGAGTATCAGCTGAATTTAGATATTTCCTTAAAACTAAGGGACGCTTTACAGGAAGAAGGATATGATGTCATTCTGACAAGAGAGGATAATGATACGGCAATCAGCAATGCGGAGAGAGCAACATTAGCAAATGACGCGGGTGCAGACATTTCTATTCGGATACATGCAAATGGAAGTGATGATTCCTCTACAAGCGGTGCATTAGTATTAGTCGGTTCAAAAGATAATCCATATGTCGGTAGTTTCTATGATAAGAGCTATCATTTGGGAGAATGTGTACTAGACCAATATTGTACGTCAACCGGTATGGCGAATCTGGGTATCCAGGCAAATGACACGATGACAGGAATTAATTGGAGTCAGATTCCGGTCATCATCTTGGAAATGGGATTTATGACGAACGAGTCAGATGACAGGAATATGCAGGATACAGCATATCAGCAAAAGATGGTGCAGGGAATTGTCGATGGTGTTAATATGTACTATGGCTATTAGAAGGGACCGGGAGTATATGAGACGACAGAAGAAATGGTGGTGTCTTGCACTTATTGTGCTGTTGTCGATATGTCCATATGGTTGTGGAAAGACGACAGATAATATAGATGCAGATATGAAGGAAGAGGATATTACGGTATCGGAATTGGTAATACCAACAACCGGACATATCACAGAGGATTCGGAAGAAATATCGCCATCAAAACAGGAAGAAACAACGGAAACGATGACAACAGAAACTTTATATTTACAGGATCTGGAAGAGATTCTGCGAAAAGAGATCTCCAATGCAGGATTAAATGAGAATACATCGGTGTATGTTCAGAATGTGTCAGAAGATGCATATGCAGAAATTGATAACAAGACAAAGCAATCTGCCAGCCTGATCAAGCTGTATGTGGCCGGCTGTGTATATGAACAAAAGGATATACTTACAAGTGGTGAGACATATGCCGGAGAGACAGAAGATTTAATTAAAAAAATGATAACGGTCAGTGACAATGATGCAACGAATACATTGGTGACCAGACTTGGCAAGGGTGATTCCGGGGAAGGGATGAACCTGGTGAATGCATATTGTGAAGAACATGGATTTACAGATACATCAATGGGAAGATTGATGCTGGACTTTTCGGCACAGACAGACAATTACACATCTGCAAAGGATTGTGCTCATTTTCTGCAGAAGGTATATAACAGAGAAATAACAGGATCGGATAACATTTTAAATTATCTGAAACAGCAGGAACGCACGGCAAAGATACCGGCAGGTGTACCGGAAGGGATTGAAACAGCTAATAAAACGGGAGAGCTTGACGATGTAGAAAACGATGCGGCAATTGTGTTTGGAACAGATAATATATATGTGATCTGCATTATGATGGATGAATTATCGGATACATCAATAGGAAGAGATACGATGGTTAAAGTGTCGGCCGATGTATATACATATTTCAATAATAAGCAATGAATGATGGAAATGCTACATTTAAAAGAAAGATCAGTGAATTTACATGAAGGGTAAAGATGGTTATGAAATAACACATACACTAATAGCGATAACAAAACCGATAATGGTTTTAATAATATTGGGTTTTGCTTATCTTTTTATATATCAGAAGCTGGGTGTGGGAATTCCCTGTCTGTTTCGAACAATAACCGGCTGGAAATGTCCGGGATGTGGGATGACGCATGCAATGTCAGCGATATGGAACGGTGACTGGAAAAGTGCATGGGAATATAATGCATTAAGTCTTACAGTGTTACCGATTGTCTGCATATATTTACTTTATCGTTGGGTTAGAGAAATCCGGCACAAGGGTGAAGAATTTTATATATGGGAGTATATCTTTTTGGGTGTATTATTTATTATAGTCATAGCATACGGATATATTCGAAATACGATTTAGGAGGCGGAGAGAATGTTTTGTAGAAAATGTGGTTGTCAATTAAATGATGACGCAAAGTTTTGCCCACAATGCGGCGAAAAAGTAATTCAGGTGGAAGAGAAGAAACCGGAAGTAAAAGAAGATGCGGTAAAGGTTTCGGTAGAGAAGCCTGAACAGGATGCAAATGCAGTGCATCCGGATGAAAAAAAGGAGAATGCTACGGATCAGACGCAGGCAGCTTCTGAAAGCAGCACAAACGGAAGTGATCAGCACGGAGAAGACAGTAACATTCATATGACACAGAGTGTACATGATAAGAATACGGAAAACGGTGACGATGAAAAGATTAACTGGAAAGAATATCTGACAATAGAGAATATTGAGAGATTTGCACCGGCAGCTGCATTATTGCCATTGGCAATGGCGGTTGTAGTATCTGTGCTTGGTGGAATCTTATTCCATACAATTGGCAATTTCTATGTGGGATATTCCGTTTGCAAGGTAGTGCTATTTCTGTTAAAGACATTGTTTGTTCTTGCGACAGCAGCTGCAACAGGAGGATTGATCTATATAATAATCAATCAAAAAGACACTTCGTTGGTGAATACGTGGATTACCCCGGTTGTGACATTTATGGCATTTCTTTCTTGTCTGGGCATTGCTTTTCATTGGAGTGTAGTTGCATGGATCTTTGGTGTGATCGCAGTGATTTTTGGATTAGAATTCCTGGCAAGAATTGTGATTGCCGGACAGCCGATGGAATCTTCCATAAATCCCGGGGAGGCTTTTCGTACATATAAGCAGTATTATGATAATTATAGGGAAAAATATCCAACTACAAAGGATTTGGAGAAAGCAGGAATAGCGGATCCGGAAAATTCAAAATTTGACGGTTCAGGGCTTCAATTATTCGGATATATGCTGCTGACGATTATTGTAAGTGCAATAACCTGCGGTATTGCAACTCCATGGATGATCTGTAAAATATACAAATGGAGAATGAGCCATACGATTATTAATGGCAAGAGACTGACATTTACCGGAAGCGGCGGATCATTACTCGGTCATTGGATCATATGGGAGATTCTGACGATCATTACATGTGGAATTTATGGATTCTTTACTTATGTTGCGCTTGCAAAATGGGAATTAAAGCATACCTTTATTGAGGGTGAGCCGATTGTTGCAAATGGCAATGAGTCATATTTTGATGGAAACAGTTTTGCATTTTTCGGATATGGATTGCTTGGAGCATTGTTGTGTATTGTGACATGTGGTCTGGCATTCCCGTGGGTAATGGCAATGATTCAGAAGTGGTATACAAAGCATGAAGTGATCAACAACAGAAGGCTTGTATTTAGCGGAAGCGGATTAGGATTCCTTGGTGAATATTTGATTATTTTTGTATTATCCGTAATTACATGCGGTATATATTATTCATGGGGTATTGTACGAATGAATAAATATATAATCCGACATACGGACTTCGAGAATTAATTAAAATACGGATAGGTGCGTTAACAAGATGCTCAAAAGGATTGACAAGATCCTTTTGAGCATTTCTTGTATTCCCCCTCAAAGTTTGATATACTTATGACAATAATGCAAATATCATCATATAATACAAAAACAGTTTGCAAAGTGCGAAGTATTTTGCAAACCGAAAGATGATCAGGAAGGAGCGCTGCAATGAGCAAATTAAATATCGCAGTTATATTCGGTGGACAGTCTTCAGAACATGATATCTCCTGTATATCTGTTCAGACCGTGGCAAAAGCAATCAATATGGAGAAATACGATATCACGTATATTGGAATTACAAAGGAAGGACACTGGTTACATGCAGAGTCTTTAGAAAGTATAGCAGATGGCAGTTGGGAAAAGAGTACGACAGAGGCAGTTATTTCTCCGGATGCAACGAAGCAGGAAGTGATTCTGTCGGGTGCAGATGGTGTGACTACCAAGCACATAGATGTCATTTTCCCGGTTATGCATGGTATGTATGGAGAAGACGGAACGATTCAGGGATTGTTTGAGATGAGCAAGATTCCGTATGTCGGATGTGGAGTGCTTGCATCTGCGGTTGGAATGGATAAAGTATATACCAAGATCATTGTAGATGAATTAGGAATTAAACAGGCGGATTATGTATTAGTCAGAGCTGTCGAAGTAGAGCGTGCCAATGCAGGAAATGGTAACGTGACAATGGAAGAGTTGGCAGACAGAGTAGAGGCAAAGCTTTCATATCCGGTATTTATCAAGCCGAGTAAAGCAGGTTCTTCACAGGGAGTAAGTAAGGCGCATGACCGGGCAGAACTGATCGCAGGATTAGAA
Organism: Lachnospiraceae bacterium; assembly: GCA_050873485.1. Classification (GTDB taxonomy): domain Bacteria; phylum Bacillota; class Clostridia; order Lachnospirales; family Lachnospiraceae; genus CAG-590. The sequence continues at coordinate 7,408 of JBNMIW010000002.1, forward strand.
CTGGCAGCAAAGCATGACACGAAGATATTGGTAGAACGTAATATTATCGGAAGAGAGATTGAATGTGCCGTATTGGGAAGTGCGGCCGATGTAGAAGCATCCGGTGTGGGTGAAATATTAGCTGCGGCTGAATTTTATGATTTTGATGCCAAATATACGAATGCGGAATCAAAGACGGTTATTTCTCCGGAACTTCCGGAAGGTAAGACGGATGAGATCCGGGAAGCGGCAAAAGCAATCTTCGCAGCAGTAGACGGTTATGGTCTGTCGAGAGTTGATTTCTTCTTAGAGAAAGACACAAACAACGTGATCTTTAATGAGATCAATACATTGCCGGGATTTACATCGATCAGCATGTATCCGATGTTGTGGAAAGCACAGGGGATTGATATTGAAGAACTTGTGCAGCGACAGATTGATCTGGCATTTGAACGACGTTATTAAGATGTGGGATATCAACCATATAAAACAGTGGGCAAAGGGCAAAACATTTTGTGAACGTTAAAAGGAGATCAGTTATGAATAATCCGATAGGTGTTTTTGACTCCGGTGTCGGTGGTCTAACAGTTGCAAGAGAGATCATGCGGCAGCTGCCGGGCGAGGATCTTGTGTATTTTGGTGATACAGCAAGGGTTCCTTACGGTTCTAAGTCAAAGAAAACAGTATTAAAATATAGTCGTCAGATTGTACGGTTTCTGCGTACCAAAGAAGTGAAAGCAATTGTGGTGGCATGTAATACAGCCAGTGCGTTGGCTTTGGATGAGATCGCAGCAGAGATTGATATCCCGATCATTGGTGTGGTGAAGCCGGGTGCGAAGATGGCGGTAGAGACAACGAAGACGGGAAATGTTGGTGTCATCGGAACAGAAAGTACGATCAAATCCGGCATTTATAATGATTATATCCGAGAATTAAATCCGGACATTACGGTTGTCAGTAAGGCGTGTCCATTGTTTGTTCCGCTGGTAGAGGAAGGACTGTTAGAGGATCGTGTAACAGATGATATTGTAGCAAGATATTTACAGGAAATGAAGGAATATCATGTGGATGCGTTAGTGCTTGGCTGTACGCATTATCCGTTGATCCGTAATACGATCAAGCGTTTTATGGGAGACAGTGTACATCTGGTCAATCCTGCATTTGAAACTGCCAAAAGTCTGAAAGAGTTATTAACGGAACAGGGGTTGTTGAACACCAGCCGGAAGAAACCGGAATATGAGTATTATGTAAGTGATGGTGTGGAGAAATTCATCACATTTGCAGACAGTGTATTGCCATGTCATGTGACCGATACACAGGTAGTGGATATTGAAAGCTATTAGAATTGGAGTAAGAATATGACAAAAGATGTCTTGGTTACAATTTCAGGAAATCAGTTTGCGATGGATGAAGGCGCAGTGGAAGTTGTCACAACAGGCACATACTATATGAAAAACGGCAAACATTATGTGCTTTATGAGGTGCAGTCTGAGGCGAACGGGCCGGTGACAAAGAATCGTGTGAAGTTCCATGACGGTCATTTTGAAATGACCAAAAAGGGAGAACACAATGGATTTTTATCCTTTGACCGGGATCAGAAGACAACGAATATCTATCAGTCGCCGGCAGGACCATTGCATGTGGATGTGGCAACCAGTCAGTTGGATTTTACAGAAGCGGATAAAGAGATTTCCGTGAAAATAAAATATGCACTCGAGATCAATTATCAGTTTATATCCGAGTGTGAAGTGGATTTTAAGATACAGGCAAGGGATGCGGAATGAAAAAGAAAAAGGGCAAAACACCAAAGTATTTCGAAAATCACAAATATGAACATTTCCTTGGAATAGAGAGTACGGAGATTGTGTATAACAATCGTTATAATGATGATTATTTTCGATATGAGCCTACCAGTTACAGTGGGCTCATTTGTGCATTTGATGCGTTAGAGGATGTACTTACCAGATATGACCGCTTAGTCGATTTTGGATGTGGAAAGGGAAGAGTGCTTTTCTATGTGAATCAACGGTTTCAGTGTGAAGTGTGTGGCATAGAAGTGGATGAAGATTTGTATGAGCTGGCACTGGATAACCGGGCGTATTACAATACAAGATTCCGGGATACAAGTGATCATATTGAGATCATCAACGGAAAGGCAGAAGAATATGATGTGCGGCCGGAAGATAATGTGTTTTACTTTTTTAATCCGTTTGAGATCAACATATTTGAGCAGGTGATCGCACATATTATGGAGAGTGTGCAGGCGCATCCGAGAAGAGTGTTTGTGATGATGTATTATCCAAAAGAGGAGTATTTGGAGCTTATGAAACGCAAACATTTCAAATTCTACCGGATGGCAAAACTGCCGACCTATGAGATGGACTGGGATGAGAAAGTAGTGATATTCGAATACGGTCAGCCGCCCGCTAAATGTTGAGGAACAACGGTATTTTTACACTAGATGTTTTGTTGTAACAAAACCATAAAAATGGTATACTAAAGAGGTTGCGGAGTGATCGGCGGAAGAAAGAGTGCAAGATCATGATTTATACAGAAAGTGGTAAGAGGAATGAGTGACAAGAATCCATTAAAAAAAGAGATAGAGAAATATTTACAGGTTCCGTTTTATATGGCAGTGCTTCTGGTCATTATGAACGGGGTTGTGTATGGTGTGGATACGACGAGTGGCATTGTCGTAACCGTATTTATTGTAGCTTATTTTAGCGTGGCTGCTTATATGTATTTTCGGAAACGTCCGAATATTATGTCGGATCTGGTTGCATTTAGTTTTGCACACGGATCTGTGCAGAGTAAGCTGATCAAAGAATTAGCGATACCATATACATTGGTCGATTCAAACGGACGTGTTTTGTGGAGTAACAAAGCATTTTATGAGATTGTAAAGAGTGACAAACAGCATATGCGCAAGCATATACAGCATATTTTTACAGATATTACGTTAGAGTTATTGCAGATGGAACCGGAGGACGAGAATCAGCGTGTAGTTCACATTTATCAGAATGAGAAGAATTATCGCGTGGAGATTCGCCGTGTCGATGTTCAGACGTTATTGACTACGGACATGGCAGACGACGTCAGAGAAGATGATGTGTTGTTTGCAATCTATCTGTATGATGAGACCAAATTAGTCGAGGCATTAGAGGAAAAAGAGAAGATTAAGCTTGTTGCAGGTCATATCTATATTGATAACTATGAGGAAGCAATGGAATCCACAGAGGAAGTAAGACGTGCACTGTTAGTGGCTTTGATCGACAGGAAGATCACCAAATATATGCAGACGGCAAAAGCAATTATAACAAAGCTAGAGAAGGACAAATATCTTTTTGTTTGCCAGCAGCAGCATTTAGAGCAGTTGCAGCAGGGAAAGTTTTCGTTGTTGGATGAAGTGAGAAGCATCAATATCGGTAATGAGACACCGGTTACATTAAGTATTGCAGTTGGTGTTGATCCGGATGATGATAATTATACAACGGCATATGAATATTCCCATATGGCAATGGATATGGCACTTGGACGGGGCGGCGATCAGGCGGTCATTAAGAAAGGTGACAAGATCATTTATTATGGCGGAAAGACACAGTCCGCAGAGAAGAATACAAGGGTAAAGGCAAGAGTGAAAGCCCATGCATTAAAAGAAATGCTGATCACAAAAGATCAGGTCATCATCATGGGACACAAGAAGCCGGATATTGATTGTCTCGGGTCTGCATTAGGCATCTACCGCCTGGCATCCATGATGGACAAGAAAGCACATATTGTCATCAATGAAGTGACAAGTTCCATTCGTCCGGCGATGAACAATTTTATCGGAAGTACGGTATATCCGGAGGATATGTTTTATAATAGTGAGCAGGCGTTAGAAGCGATTGACGGGAACACGGTTGTTGTCGTGGTTGATGTAAACCGCCCGCGTTTAACAGAGTGTGAGGAATTATTAGCACACACAAAGAATATTGTCGTGATCGACCATCACCGTCAAAGCGGAGAAGTGATCGAGCATGCAACGCTATCCTATATTGAGCCGTATGCGTCTTCGGCGTGTGAAATGATCGCAGAGATTTTGCAGTACAGCATGGATAAGCCAAAGCTTCGGCCGGCAGAGGCCGATGCGATGTATGCAGGCATTTTGGTAGACACCGACAATTTTGTTACGAAGACCGGTGTCCGGACGTTCGAGGCAGCTTCGTTCCTGCGTAAATCCGGTGCAGATATGACGCGTGTACGAAAAGCATATCGAAGTGATATTGACAGCTTCAAGCAACAGGCAAAAGGCGTGGAGAGTGCGGAGATCTATTTAGATAATTTTGCAATATCCGATGTTCCGACGGAAGGAGTAGACAGTCCGACCGTATTGGCAGCCAAGGTAGCAAATGATCTGTTGGATATCGACGGAGTACGGGCATCATTTGTATTGTCCAAGATTGATAACGTGGTCTATGTGAGTGCCAGAAGTATTGATGATGTCAATGTACAGGTTATTATGGAACATTTTGGTGGTGGCGGACACGGAACCGTGGCCGGTGCACAGATTGAGGATGTAAGTATTGATGAAGTCAAACAGCAGATTCGTGATTTGATCCGAAAGATGCGGGATGATGGAGATTTTTAGAGCATAGATACAGATAACGAGAAAGGTGGATCAGAATATGGAAGTAATTTTATTAGAAGATGTGAAAAATGTTGGTAAAAAGGGTGAGGTTGTCAAAGTCAACGATGGCTTTGCAAGAAATGTATTGTTAAAGAAGAAACAGGCGTTGGAAGCAACCGGAAAGAATCTCAATGATCTGAAGTTAAAGAAAGCAAATGATGATAAGTTAGCTGCGGAACATCTTGCGGCAGCACAGGCACTTGGCAAACAGATCGGGGAAGAAGAGATTACAATTGCGATCAAAGTAGGCGAAGGCGGTAAGAGTTTCGGATCTGTGTCTTCTAAGGAGATTGCAGAGGAAGTTAAGAGTCAGTTAGGACATGAAGTAGATAAGAAGAAAGTACAGTTAAAGGAGCCGATCAAAGCGATTGGTACGCATGAGGTGAAGATCAAACTGCACCCACAGGTAACAGCAACTTTGAAAGTGAATGTAGTAGAGAAATAGAGCATACAAACGGGATGAACAGACATGGATGAAACAGTAATTAAGAAAGTACAACCGAATAATGTAGATGCGGAGCAGTCAGTCATTGGTTGTATGCTGATGAATCGAAATGCAATTGTTGATGTTGCGGATATTCTCACAAGAGATGATTTTTACCACAGTCAATATGGAGCGTTGTTTGAGGCAATGATCACGCTCTATAATGAGGGAAAAGCGATTGATGTGCTGACGGTTAGTAACAAATTAAAAGAGATGGGACTTCCGGATGAGATCAGTAACATGAGCTATATTGTGGAGATCGCATCGGCAGTTACCGTAACGGTTCATGCGAAAGAGTATGCACATATTGTACAGGATGCTGCAATCCGGAGAAAATTGATCCGATTTGGAGAACAGATGACAGAGGCTTGTTATCTGGGAAAAAGCAGTGTAGAAGATGTATTGGAGCAATCGGAGAAGCAGTTGTTTGACATCACGCAGAATCGCAACGGCGGAGAAGAATTTGTTCCGATGCAGGACATTGTATTGAATGTATTGGATACGATCGAAGAAAATGCCAAACGAGGCAGCAAGATCACCGGTGTACCGACAGGATTTATTGATCTGGACGAGAAACTGACCGGTCTGCATGGATCGGAGCTGATATTGATCGCTGCCAGACCGGCGATGGGTAAGACGGCATTTGCGTTAAATATTGCACAGAATGCGGCAATGAAATCAAGAATTCCATGTGCGATATTCAGTTTGGAGATGAGCAAGGAGCAGTTGGCAACCCGTTTGATCGCAATGGATTCCATGGTAGATTCGCAGGCGATCCGTACCGGACAATTGGCGGATGATGACTGGTCCGAGTTGATGGATTCCACATATAAGGTGGGTTCTTCGCCAATGTTTATTGATGATACACCGGGTATTACGATTGCGGAACTGCGGTCTAAATGCCGTAAACTGAAACAGACACAGGACATTGGACTGATCATCATTGACTATTTGCAGCTTATGAGTGCAAGTGCAGGTCGATCCGAGTCCAGACAGCAGGAGATATCAGAGATCAGTCGTTCCCTTAAGAAGTTAGCCCGTGAATTGAATGTTCCGATCATTGCATTGTCACAGTTAAACCGTGCGGTGGATGGCCGTGAAGATCATAAACCGGTTATGTCGGATCTGCGTGAGTCGGGTGCGATCGAGCAGGATGCGGACGTAATCATGTTCATATACAGAGATGATTATTATAACAAGGAATCAACGAAACCCGGTATTGCAGATATTATTGTGGCAAAACAAAGAAATGGTTCTACCGGACCCGTGGAATTGGTTTGGATGGGAAAATATACCAAGTTTGCAAACAAAGAACGAAAAGGACGGCAGGCATAGCCGTCCTTGTTCTATATGATGGAGACAGATATGAGTTTGATCGATGAAAAATCAATTAAAAATCAATGTACGATCCCGGTTACATTTGGACGTGGACAAACCATGTATGAAGAGGATAGTGTATTCAATCTATTGATGAAGAAATATTCCGAAAATACGGTTCAGATGATCGGAGTGGTAGAAGGAAGTCATGGTGATTCAATTTATCATACCCAGGTGAAACTAGAGAGAATACCGGGGAAACCTTCGCTTGCCATAGGGGAAGGTTCCTGTGATTGCAAGGCATTTGTGCAGTATAGTGGATTTTGCAAACATCTGGTGGCAACCCTTTTAGAGACGAATTTTTGTGTAGATATGGAAGAGGTAAATGATCTGTTAGAACATGGAAGCGTGGGAGAGATCAGAGATGTCACAGAGGAGAACTACGAGGAAGGAGATCGGTATCTGAACCCGTTGTTGGAATCCGGACTGCTGCAAAAAGGAATGTCACCTATGACGGAACAGGACAGGATAGAGCGTGCATACTCTTCTTCCGGAAGAACATTTTCAAGCGGACCGAGATGGTCGGAACCGGAAAGTTCACACGAACTTTTAGAGGCAATCTCCGGGATGGTGTTAAAGGAGAGAAACCGTTTTTGCCGGGAAATGGAAAACGGGGATGTGCAGTTAGAGGTAACATTACATCTGGATGTGGATGAGGAATATATAGAACTGCGGATTGGCAGAAAACAGATGTATGTTGTAAAGAATATCTATGAACTGTTAGAGCATATTCGAAATCAGGATCTTGTGCGGTACGGGCAGAAGTTGGAATTTGTACATAGCCAGTCGGCATTTACAAAGGAATCATTACAGTTGATTTCGCTTATGCTTACAGCACCGGATATTCGACGGGGAGAATATCTGCGGTGGTATCAGTCGGTGGAGGATCGTTATCTGACATTAGACAGCCGGATGTTGGAAGAATTGCTTCAAATGTATGAGGGCGGTCAGATATTGGTATCAAGCTGTCTGCATTTTGACAAAATGTTGACTCCGGTTAAAAAAGAAAATCCAAAGCTGCCGATCATCATTAGCGGTATGCCGGGCGGAAGAGAATCTGAGGTAATATTTCCGGAAATTCTTGTATTAGAAGGAATTCATTCTTTTGCAATCTGGTGGGATCATTGCATATACCTGTGTGATGAGGAATATTGCGACGAGATGCGGGAACTTTGCAAATTGATGGCGGTGAATTATCTGCAAAAAGAGAGACGTCAGGAGGGAAGATATGCCCGTCGTTTCCTGAAAGAAAATATTCCACTTACTTTGTGTGAAAAAGATTATGCAGCATTTTGTACAACGGCACTGCCGGTTCTTAGAAAATGGGCGGATGTCCGCGTGGAAGATATTGATCTGTCGAAATATCAGATTGAAGAAGGGCAATATGAATTATATCTGGATCTGACCGGGGAAAAGGATGTAATCTGCGAAGCAAAGGCGATCTACGGAGAGAAGGAACATAATCTCTTACAGATGGCAAAGCTGACCGAAACGTATCGGGATGTACGCACCGAATATGAACTGCGATCGCTGGTAGAGAGCTATTTTCCGGAAACATCCGCAGACCGGAAACATTATCTGTTAAGACAGGATGATGATCGTCTGGCGGAGCTTGTGGAACACGGAGTCGAACATCTGAAAAATTATGCACAGGTATATGTGTCAGAAGCATTTAAACAGATACGAATTTCAACTACGGTTAATATATCGACCGGATTATCTATCAAAGGAAATCTGTTAAATGTAAGCTGGGATATACATGGAATGTCAAAAGAAGAACTCTCTGCGGTGCTGTCTGCATATCGGAGAAAGAAGAAGTATTATCGTCTGCGAAATGGTGAGTTACTGAATCTGTCTGCAAGCGGCATTGATACGTTTGCACAGATGGAAGAAGACCTGCATTTGACCAAGTCGCAGCTGAAAGAGGGAATGGCAGAGGTTCCGTTATACCGCGCATTATATTTGAATGCATTAATGAAGGATAATGCAGATCATATCCGTGTAACAAAGGATGAAATGTTTGAGCGCTGGATGCATCAGGCAGACACGATCCGCGAGAAAAAATATACGGTTCCGGAAGAGGTGCAAGGTAATCTGCGGGAATACCAGAAAGAAGGGTACCGCTGGGCATGTGCATTATCGGAACTGGGATTTGGTGGAATATTGGCAGATGATATGGGACTTGGTAAGACCTTACAGATGATCTCTTATTTATGCACAAGAAAAGGCATGGTTCATCTGGTCGTATGTCCTGCATCACTGGTGTATAACTGGGAGGCGGAATTCGAACATTTTGCTCCGTCAATGAGAGTTGCAACGATCGTCGGAACAGCGGCGGAAAGACGAAAGCTATTAGAAAACTGGCAATACTATGATGTGCTGATCACGTCGTATGATCTGTTGAAAAGGGATATTGATCTGTTTATTGGAAAATCGTTTGGATGCCAGATCATTGATGAAGCACAGTATATCAAGAATCCGATGACACAGGCCGCGAAGGCGGTGAAAGCGATCCAGAGCCGTAACCGGTTTGCACTGACCGGAACACCGATTGAGAACCGGTTAAGCGAATTGTGGAGCATTTTTGAATATCTGATGCCGGGATATTTGTTCCGGTACAAATATTTTAAAGAAAATTTTGAACAGGACATTTTAGAAAAAACAGAGCGTGCAGGAGAGGCGACCGAGCGGCTGCATAAAATGATCGCACCGTTTTTGCTGCGTCGTCTGAAAAAGGATGTATTAAAAGATCTGCCGGATAAAGTAGAAAAGGTAATCTATACGCGGTTTGGAAAAGAACAGGAGCAGTTGTATAAAGCCGCAGAGAAAAATATAGTGATCAATCTGAAAAAGAATGGCGGGGGAGAAAAACCGGATAATAAGATTCAGATACTTGCGGAACTGACAAAGCTTCGGGAGATCTGTTGTGATCCGGCGCTGCTTTATGAAAATTACCGGTCGGATTCTGCAAAGCTGACAACCTGTATGGAAGTGATTGAAAATGCCATTGAAGGCGGGCATCGGATCTTATTATTTTCCCAGTTTACAACGATGTTAGACCGGATAGCGGCGGAATTAGAACGGCGGGAGATCACGTATTTCATGCTGACAGGAGCGACAAGTAAGCCAAAGAGACGTGAATTAGTAGAGCGTTTTCAGCGGGGAGAGGCAGAGATTTTTCTGATCTCTCTAAAGGCGGGCGGAACCGGATTAAACTTAACTGCGGCAGATATGGTGATTCATTATGATCCATGGTGGAATGTTGCAGCACAGAATCAGGCAACGGACCGTACACACCGGATCGGACAGGAGAACCGGGTGACGGTATTTAAGTTGATCGCAAAAGGTACGATCGAGGAGCGGATTCTGAAACTTCAGGAAAATAAGAAAGATCTGGCAGACAAAGTATTGTCGGCAGAAGGCGTTTCGCTGTCTACGCTTACCTCTGAGGAGATCAAAGAGTTACTGTTGGGAAATCAATAAAAAAGAAAAAAGGTATTTACATTTCTTTTTGTAAGGTCTATAATTCAAGAAAATTGATAAAGAACCATTCGACAAAGAAGTCGTAAGACTTCCTCTGTCGGATGGTTCTTTTTTGTTTCATTAAAAACTGTGTTGAAAGGAATGGAGGATACGCTTATGGAAAACTTAGGATATTACAATGGAGAATATGATCTGATCGAGAACATGAAGATTCCGATGAATGACCGGGTAAGCTATTTTGGAGATGGTGTATATGATGCAACGTACAGTCATAATCACATCATTTATGCATTGGATGAGCATTTAGACCGTTTCTTTAACAGTGCAGGGCTGTTGAAAATGGAGATTCCATATACAAAGGCAGAGCTTGGAGAACTTTTGCAGGAGATGGTAAAAAAGGTAGATGACGGAGATCAGTTTGTGTACTGGCAGTTAACAAGAGGAACTGCACCGAGAAAACATGCATTTCCGAAGGATCATAAGGCAAATCTGTGGATTACGTTAACACCGTGTCCGGTGGCAGACACCTATAAAAAGATAAAGCTGATCACATGTGAGGATACACGGTTTCTGCACTGCAATATTAAGACGTTAAATCTTCTGCCAAGTGTTATGGCGGCAGAAAAGACAGAGGAAGCAGGATGTGATGAGGCGGTATTCCATCGGGGAGATATCGTGACGGAATGTGCACATAGCAATGTACATATTATAAAAGACGGCATTTTCAAGACGCATCCGACAGACCATTATATTCTTCCGGGAATTGCAAGAGCACATTTGATCAAGACTTGTAAAGCATTGGGAATTCCGGTGGATGAAACACCGTTTACGGTAGCAGAACTGATGGATGCGGATGAGGTTATTGTATCATCTTCCGGTTCTTTCTGTCTGGCGGCTACAGAGGTTGATGGAACACCGGTCGGAGGCAAGGCGCCGGAATTACTGAAAACAATTCAGGATGCGTTAGTAGCGGACTTTGCATTACACACACAGAGTCCTGCGTAAATCGGAAGGTTCAGACTGTATATATTGTCAGGAGCCGGAAGGCATGGATGTGGGCGAAGAAAGGTATCAGAAGGAGATGAGGAAAATGACACAGGAAGAGTTGACGATTGAGAATATCGGACAGGATCTGGATGATCCGATGAATCTGGATCCGAGAGGATATGGCGTATGCCGGATCTTGTATAAGGCATCGCGGGAATATATGAAGGAGCCATTGACGACAAAATGTGCAAAGGCACTGATCGATACAGTGCATGAGGGTGATGTGGTATATATTCTGACCGGATTTGTATTGTTGCCATTTAAGAAAGCAGAGATGGATGGAATTGTCAGTGCCATGTTTTTAGCAAGATGTCTCGTTAAGGCATTTGGAGCGAAACCGGTGATCATTTGTCCGGAAGACAATATGGAAGCTGTTCGCAAGCTTTCCGAGGTAATGGGACTGCATTTGTATGATTCGATTCAGGAGATATTGGATATGCCAATTTCCATGGCGGCAATTCCGTTTACAAAAGATCCGGTAAAGGCAAAACAGCAGGCAGAAGAGATCATTGTTGCAGCAAAGCCGGCAGCAGTTGTAAGTATTGAGGCACCGGGACCAAATGAGAAGGGCGTATATCATAATGCGACCGGATTGGATGTGACAGAGATTGAGGCAAAGACAGATGTATTGTTCCAGATCCTGCGGAATATGGGGGTGTTGAATATTGCCATCGGGGATCTCGGAAATGAGATCGGAATGGGAACGATCCGGGAACACATTCAGCGGTATGTGCCATATGCAGAGCCGGGAGGCTGCCAGTGTGGATGTGGTGGCGGAATCGCAACTTCTTCAGAAGCGGACTATATTCTGACAGCAACCACTTCTGATTGGGGTTGCTATGGAATGATGGCTGCGATCGCTTTTCTGAAAGGGGATGTGGATATCTTTCAGGATCCGGATCTACAGGAATATGCAATGAAGGAATCTGCAAAAGCCGGAATGATCGATATGTATGGCTGGATGATTCCGGCAATTGATGGATTTGGTATTGAGATCAACCGTTCTATCGTGAGCATGATGAGAGAGTGTATCTCCTATGCATTGAAGCTGAAGGAGACGTGCAGACATCATTTTGTGAGGGTATTGAACAAACATTTTTATGATATGCCGGAGGACACAGCAGATGTGCCAACGGATATGACAGCATAAGAGCAGATCTCCGTTTGCAGTACGCAGTGGAAAGCAGGTGATGAAATGAGATTTCGTTTTTTGAGAAATGGAGATAAGGCGATCACAATGGAATTGGGAGACTGTGTGGACGAACAGATCAACCGGCGGGTAACGGCAATATGCAGGCAGTTACAGAGTCTGGATATAGATGGAATTCTTGATGTGATTCCGACATTCCGGTCATTGACGGTCTGTTATGAACCGGATGTGATCTCGGATTGGAATGTAAAACGGCTGTTAAAGCGCTGTTACCGGAAAAGCGGAAATGTAGAATCTGCCACCCATCGGGTTGTATGTATACCGGTCTGCTATGGTGGTGCGTATGGACCGGACCTTGCGGATGTGGCAGCGTTTCATGGCGTGTCGGAAGAACAGGTTATTGAAATGCATAGTGGTCGGGATTATTTAATCTATATGCTTGGCTTTCTACCGGGATTTGCGTATTTGGGAGGGCTGGACAAAATGCTGGCAACTCCGCGACTGGATAGCCCGCGGGTACGGATTGAGCCGGGAAGTGTTGGAATTGGTGGGGAACAGACCGGCATTTATCCAATGGCATCTCCGGGTGGCTGGAGATTGATCGGCAGGACACCGTTATCACTATATGATGCGGCGAAAGAGAACAGTGTGCCGTATGAGGCGGGTGATTACATACGATTTGTTCCGATTACGCCGGAAGAATATGAACAGATTACAAGTGAGGTGTCGGCAGGCACTTATCAGATCTTGATGGAAGAAAGCAGGTGATCCTATGGAAATGACAATACTCTCTGCCGGACCGCTTACGAGCGTGCAGGATAGAGGACGTTTTGGATATATGCGTTATGGAATCACAACCTCCGGGGTACTGGATGATAAGGCATATGCGTTTGGAAATGCATTGCTCGGAAATCAGGCGGAGGATGCATGCCTGGAAATGACGCTCAAAGGAGCGACAGTTGAATTTCACGGAAGCGGTGCGGTTGCGATTGTCGGTGCGGATATGATGCCTCATTTAAATGGAAATCCGGTTGCAATGGATCAGCGGATAGAAATTGCAGATGGGGATGTATTAGAACTTGGATTTGCGAAAACCGGATTGCGCACATATCTGTGTGTGGAAGGTGGCATTGATGTTCCGGTGGTGTATGGAAGCAGATCCACAAATTTGAAATGTGGATTTGGTGGTCTTAATGGCAGGAAATTACGGGATGGGGATGTATTGACAACGTGTTCCGTAACGGAGTATCGGAGAAAAGGCAAGCCTTCGGCGGAAGAATATCATTTACCGGAGGGAGAGGATATGACGGTGCGTGTCATACTTGGACCGCAGGAAGATATGTTTACAGAGAAAGCAGTCCGGGATTTCTTAAATGATCCATATAAGGTGACGCCGGAATCGGATCGTATGGGTATTCGGTTGTCCGGAACAGCATTAGAGTCTGTGCATGGCATGGATATTATCTCGGATGCGATTCCGCTTGGAAGTATTCAGGTGGCAGCAGATGGACAGCCGATCATTCTGTTGGCAGACCGGCAGACAACCGGAGGATATGCGAAGATTGCAACCGTGATCAGTAAGGATATCTGGAAATTGGCACAGGCTAGACCGGGAACGGCATTGCATTTTGAAGCGGTGACGGTCAGACAGAGCAGACGTGCTTAGAGAAAGAAGGCGGTATTATGACACCAAAAGAAGTTAGAACAAAGATCAGAAACGGAGAGATTGCAACGCAGACATCGGGTATGTGTAACGGATATGCGCAGGCAAATCTGTGTATTCTTCCGAAGAAATATGCCTATGATTTTTTGTTGTTTGCAAGCAGAAATCCAACATCCTGTCCGATCCTGGAAGTGTTAGATGAAGGATGCAGATATACAAAATATATGGCAGATCATGCAGATATTGCAACGGATATTCCGAAGTACCGCATTTACCGGAATGGAGAACTGACAGAGGAGGTAACGGATATCTCCGCATACTGGCAGGAGGATTTTGTATCTTTTCTGATCGGATGCAGTTTTTCCTTTGAAGGGGAATTGTTGGATGCCGAAGTTCCGATCCGCCATATTGAGCAGGGAAGAAATGTCCCGATGTTTCTTACCAATATTCCGTGTGAACCGGCCGGAATCTTTCATGGAAATATGGTTGTATCTATGCGGCCAATCCCATACAAACAGGTGGTGCGTGCGGTGACGGCGACAGCGGCAATGCCGAAGGTACATGGGGCACCGGTTCATATCGGAGATCCGGCATTGATTGGAATTAAGGACATCACGCATCCGGATTTTGGAGATTGTGTGGAGGTACAGGACGGGGATGTGCCGGTATTCTGGCCTTGCGGGGTTACACCGCAGGCTGCGATCATGGCAGCAAAACCGGAACTTGCGATCACGCATGCACCCGGACACATGTTTATAACAGATGTACGCAACAGCACATTAAAGAATTAAAGGAGTGAGTGGTATGAGAATCGATCTGAACTGTGATCTGGGAGAAAGTTTTGGAAATTATGTAGTGGGAATGGATGAAGAGGTTATTCCGTATGTGTCTTCGGTTAATATTGCGTGTGGCTATCATGCAGGCGATCCATGTGTGATGACAAAGACGGTGAAGCTGGCAGTCAAGTCCGGCGCAGGGATTGGTGCACATCCGGGACTTCCCGATCTGATGGGATTTGGCAGAAGAATAATGAAAATATCGCCGGAAGAGGCGAAAGCATATATGTTGTATCAGTTGGGTGCACTGGATGCATTTTGTAAGGCATATGGAGGAAAAATGGTACATGTCAAGCCGCATGGGGCATTATATAACATGGCTGCCAAAGACAAGGCACTTGCAACGGCAATCTGTGAGGCAATCAAAGAGTATGACGATTCTTTGATTCTGTTAGCACTTGCAAACAGTGAGATGATACAGGCGGCAAAGGATATGGGACTTGCTTATGCAAATGAAGTGTTTGCGGACCGCGCATATGAACCGGATGGAACATTGGTGGCACGGACGAAACCGGGGGCGATGATCAAGGATGAAAATGAAGCGATTGCCAGAGTGATACGGATGGTCAAAGAAGGGAAGGTCACGGCGATTGACGGAACGGAAGTAGATATTCAGGCAGATTCTGTCTGCGTGCATGGGGACGGTGAAAAGGCACTGTTATTTGTGAAAAAGATCCGGGAAGCATTGCTTGCGGAGCAGATTGAGATAAAAAGTATCGGATAAAAATAAGCAGGTTCCACAGGATGATTTATATGATCGGGGTTGTCGAAATTAAGTAAAAGTTGTAAAATGATAATGCTTTTGAAAATTTTACAACATAGGAGGAGTAACAAATGAAACACAATATGAAAAAGTTTTTTACATTTGCATTACTTGCACTTGGATTGGTTGCAGGAAGTAATGCAAAGGCATCTGCAGCAAAGCTTGCAATTGATGCTACGAATTTCCCGGATACGGCTATCCGGAATGCGTTGACGCGGAATGCCAAGAATTATTGTATGGATAATGAGGGAAGTGATTATGATGAATACAGTTCATACACAAACGATGGTGGGGTATATTATGTAAATACCGATGAGATTAGATATTTATATGTATACACAGAAGACGGAGCGGTTCAAAATGTTGATTGTCTGAAGGTTTTCCCAAATTTATCAGAGGTATCTTTAGATAAGGTCAATGCTTCTGATTTGAAATTTGCAGATACAGTAACGTTGGTAAATCTTAGCGGGATTACATCATCTTCCGTTAAAGTAGAAGCAAACGGTGTGATGATGTTATCGTTGTATGCGAATAAAAAAGGTACGACGGCTTCATTACCAAGTTTTAGCAATCTGACATCTTTGAGTTTATACAATATCAAATTACCAGGTTTTGACGGTTCTAAATGTTCGAAACTTAGTGTTTTATCTTTGTACAGAACGCAGACATCTTCTGTTAAAGGATTGAAAAACATGAAAGATCTGTATTCCTTTAGTATTAATGGCAGTACGTTGAAGAGCCTGGATCTGTCCTCATTTAAGAGATTAAACTATGTAAATGTCTCAGATAATAAAAACCTTACATCTGTTAAACTTCCAAATAATATTACATATGCCAGTCTGGATAACAATAATTTAAAGAGTGTCAATGTCAAGAATCTGAAAAAATTGGAGTATCTGAATGTATCCGATAATAAGAATCTGCGATCATTGGATATATCTAAAAATAAAAAATTAACGGGAGTATCGCTTAACTATACAGGAATCAGTAAGATTAATGTTTCTAAGAATTCAAAGCTTGTCGGTTTAAGCTGTTATAATACAAAGATTAAGAGCTTAAATGTCAGCAAGAATAAGAAACTGAATTCCTTGAAAGTAAACGGCAATAAATCGCTTACTTCATTAAATTTAAAAAATAATAAGGAACTGACAAGTATTAATTACTACGGATCCGGAATTAAGAAGTTAGATTTATCGAAACAGAAATACATGACGTTATCATATTATAATATTAAGAAAGGGAAAAGTATTTCTCTGAAAAACATTATTGGTACCGGATATAAAGTGACTTATAGCGAAGGTGGAATCAAATATAATAAAAAGAATGGTTCCTTCAAGGTGACCAAAAAAGGATTTGCTTATCTGACATTGCAAAAAGGAAAATACATACGTTATATTTATGTAAGTGTCAAATAAATCATAATGCATAGATTGCCCTCGGATTCTATGGTGGATTCGAGGGTATTTTTGCATAGTGGAGGCAGGAAAGTGCAGAAA
>JBNMIW010000003.1:0-24124 GCA_050873485.1 Lachnospiraceae bacterium
AACTTGGTAAGCAGATACACACTAAACGGTGCGAAGATTCCGGGCAAAATAATGGATGCCCGTGTATCTAATATCCTCAACCAATCCGCAACCAGATAGTTCGGAACCAGAGTTACCTGATATGGCATCAGCATAAGTGCTACATATACAAAGAATATGATCTCCCGTATCCGCCCCCGGAACCTCATAAAACTATATGCCGCTCCAAGTGCAATGAATATCTGGAATACTACGATCGGCACTACTAAAATGACCGAATTCCAAAACTTCAACAGATATTCCGGACTTTTTAAAAGTACCGTTGTATACTGAGACAACTCCACCATATCCGGAATAAATTTCAGATTGACCTTCTCTGCCACATAATCTGTATTCCGTTCCCCATACTGTTCCTCTTTATATTGATTAAAGATCACTCCGTAATTGGTGTTGATCTCCGCAGACGACATAAACGAGTTGGCAATCGTCAATATCGTCGGTAACAGGAAGGATACTGCAAAGATCAATGCAACACAGGTAAGCAGGATCTTTTTTATGGTAAGTTTTACTTTCTTTCGTTTCATTATCCTTCCACATCCTTTCCATATCGATCTTCTGCAAAGAATAAGATTCCGATCACCACGCACATTACAAGACACATGATGATAGCAGCGGCTGATAGTTTCTGATAATCTAACGATCGGAATGTATTATTCATAAAATGTTGTAACATATATAAAGAATCATACGGATAATCCCCTGTCAGCAGATAAACCTCTCTAAATACCTTAAAGGAATTGATCAACGACAAGATCGCCACAAACAATATAGTCGAAGACAAATATCTTAATTTTATGTACCAGAACTTCTGAAATTCCGTAGCACTTTCTAACGTCGCTACCTCTAACACATCCTGCGGGATCGCACTTAACGCTGCCATGAACAGGATCATATTATATCCAAGATTCTTCCACAGAAACAGGATGACGATTACAATCTGACTGTAGGAAGACTTAAACCAGTCGATCGGCTGCATATTCAGATTCGTTATAAATTGATTGATCACGCCATTGTAATCAAACAATACCTGCCAGATCAGTACAATGGATGCTACCGGAACCATCATTGGACTTAAGAAAAATGTCCGGAACTGACTCTTCATTGGGATATTGCCCTCTAGTAAGATTGCCAATCCCAAAGAAAGTACAACCGCCAACGGCACCGCTACCAAAGAAAAGGTTGCCGTATTCTTCGCTGCCTGTTGAAAAGATGAATTCTGTAATATGTTAATAAAATTCTGTAATCCCACAAACTGATGACTGATTGGATTATCTACCAACGCATAATAGATTACAACGAAAAAAGGAAGAACAAAAAACAACAGTACTCCCAATAAACTAGGCAATAAATAAAGTACCGCATTTTTCTTGTCCTTCTTACTCATATGATGTTTCTTGTATTCAATTCCGTCTTCCGTTATATATTTCTTCTTACGCGGCATAAGTTCCTGCCTCCTGTTTTCCATTCTATCCAACCTCAACACCGACAGCATCTGTTGCAAACACAATCCTGTCGATACCCGGCAACATAATGTACGAAACGCCATGTGAGTACATGGCGATTCTGTACACTTTATAGGAGGTTGTTCTAATTATCTGTTTTCATTTACATAAGTCTTAACACGGTTCTGAATAATATCCGCTGTCTCGTCTAAGCTCTTCTGTCCTGCAAAATATGCCTTTGCTTCCTCTGTGATAATATTCGTAATCTCTGTATTGTAATCACTTGTCTTTGTTGTATTGTTCACAAGATCAATATATTTCTGAGCCTGTTCATCACTAAGCGGAACGATATCAATATTCAGATCATCCCAACCGTATCCGGACTGTAACGGCTCTATCTCATTACCTAATTCATCGGTATATTTCTTAGTCGTCGTCTTTCTCTTCACTAACATATCAAATGCATCCTGACGAGTCGGATTGCTATAGATCGTATTCTGATCTCCCTGGAAATCTAAGGACATAAATGTCTTAATAAACTCCCATGCGGCATCTTTTACTTTTGACTTAGAATAGATACCAAGTGGCATGTCAAATGAGAAATAAGAACCATTCTTATCCTTGTTTGGATAACCGATAAATGTAATGTCGCCATTATACATCTTCTCGTATAATTCTACACTCTCCATATCAACGCCAAATCCACTTGTAAACAGTACCTTACCACTCTTAACCAAAGATGGTTCGCTTGGAGAATCCTCAGAATAATCCGTCTCCTCATTCTTGCCCTGATTACTGATCTCTAAAATGTCTTTGAAATCCTGACTGTCAAATGAACATTCGCCGGTTGACCAGTCTACAAAATCATTGATGTTACTTGTAATAAAGTTATATAACGTATCATTCTTATTCTCAGAATAGAATGGTCTTGCATCACTTTTTTCCTTAAGAAGCTTCTTAAGATCATCCATTGTCCATCCGGATTCCGTTCCGACATCCTTTGCAGATGCGATCAATGTGCTGATCGAGAAACTTGGTGAAACAAAATATAATTTACCATCAATCTCCATTGCTTTCTCTACGGAAGGGATCAGATCATCCTTGCTGATGTCCGAATCTTTCTCATAGAATGTATTTAAGTCTTCTAATATTCCCTTTTCTGCGTACTGATCAACAGATACTCCATTAAGACAAATGATATCCGGTACATTTCCTGCAATAATATCCGCATTCATCTTTGTCTCCGGATCCTCTTCGGAAGAGTAATCCTTCAATTCAATCTGATACTGATCATTCTTCTTGTTAAAGTCAATCGCTGCTCTCTTGACATTATCGTCTAAGTACATTGCTCCAACAGTGATCGTTGTCTTATCCTTAATAGACGATGGATCTACTTTTTTATAAAGTGTCAGCTTACTTCCGGAATCCTGCCATGTTGTTCCGATCATCGTCTCCGCATCTATTGGTATAATGCTGTAACTATAATCAGAAGTAACATTCGATGCTACAAAGTCCATCAGTTTCGTTCCCTTTTTAGAAGCCAACTGATAACCGTAGATACCGGAATCATCTTTGTAATAGAAATCATAATCACCGGAACCATTCATCAATGCATCATTGCTGCTAAAATAGTTGAAATCCATCTTATAGGTCTCTCCCCATTTCTGTTTTTCAACATCTAATGTCTGAACCTTCGCTCCATCATCACCACTTGAATCACCAACGACGATATCTCCATCTTTGGTAAGTGCAATGGATTCTACATAATTACTCTCTGGTTTGATCTCACATACTTTCTTAAAGGACTGATCCAATACGATAATACTCTGGTCTGTTGTAAATACATACCGATCCTTGCTGTCCATCATTGCTTTTCCAAGATAATTCTGGTCCGTAAGTCCTAATGTATCCGTAATATCCTGTTTATCTGTAATCTTACCGTTCTCATCTACGGATGCAATCTCGTATGATGACTTCTGTGATTTTTCATCGTAAGCACCGAGAATTAAACGTATGCCACCATCCTTTGTTACCATCAGATAGTTGATGTAAGAATTCGTATCAATATCCAACTGACCTAATTCCTGAAGATCTGTTCCATCTGTTTTCATGGAATACAGATAATATTGTGTAGTATCTGTTGACTCTCCTGTTGTTTCTTCTTCGGATGAACCCTCTTCGGATGTATCTTCCTCTGAAGTCGCTTCGCTGGAAGGTGCTTCGGTTGTCTCTTCCTCTGAAGATGCCTCTTCACTCGTTACTTCCTCAGTCGAACCATCTTCCGTTGTACCCTCTTCACCGGATGTCTCCTCCGAAGTATTCTCTTCCGAAGTCTCTCCTTCATCCTTAACGTCTTCCGTATCACTCTCATCCCATTTCATTGTGTAGAAATATACACGATCGCCGGATACTATACAGGTATTGATATCACCCTTCACACCGTCAATCTTCAAATCTTCTGATTGGAAAGTCATCTCTTTTTTGTTCTCTTTTTCTTTCTTAGAAGACGAATCTTTTGTCTTCTTTCCACAGGCTGCCATGGACAACATCATGATCGATGCCATAGCAAGTGCCGTCGCCTTTTTCCATCTGACTTTATTCATATATATCCTCCTGTTATTCTTTCCTTTCATGGAACTGTTTGTTCCACACCCTTTGGACTATATGGAGTATAGCATAAATATATTTTAGGAATCTAGCCTTTCCCGGCATTCTTAAGAAAAACGTCAGAAAGTTGTCAATTATGATACAACTTTATTACAATCCGGATAAACTTCACTCTGTAAGATTCCATTCTCCCGGCTGATAGAACCTTGTACGATACTGCTTGGGCGTATAACCCGTCTGTTCCCTAAAACATTTTGTAAAATGACTTTGCGATGCAAATGCTAAATATTCCGCAATATCCGAATATTCATAATCCGAATATTTTAACATATTCGACGCCGCCGTTAATTTTGCCCCCCGTATAAATGAAGAAATAGTCTTTCCGGTCTCCCTATGAAATAATTCCGACAGGTAGCTTCTATTTAATTTTAATGCGTCCGCCATCTGCTCTACCGATATTCTCTCATTCAAATGTGCATACACATAATCGATCGCTTTCATAACCTGAATAGAATATACATCTTCTTTTCTCAAATGTGCCATCTGCTTCGTGTACTCGATAACCATTTCCCTCTGTATATCAAGTATTCCCGCAATATCCATACATACATCCATTTTATTAATATACAGATCACTTAACGTATATGCCTTCTCCCGGTCAAGACCATTTTCCACACAAAGTCTTGTGATCAATGCCGTCAGCACAACAAAATGATACCGCTCATTCCGAACCGGATCTTTGGATAACACACCATTCTCCATATTCTTCGATGCCGTCTCTAATAATTCCGGCGAATACAACTTCTTGATCGCCTTGAGATCACCGGATACGATCAACCGATAGAACCCAAACTCTTTCTGATACTCCATGTGTCTCCTTTGTTCCTCCCGCTGATGAAACAAAGAAAGCTCTAATTCCTTATCAATTCCCATACTCCGTTCCTTCCATAAAATCTATATGTATATTTTTCAGTTATATCCTTTTTCTGCATTAAAGAGTTAAATTTTCGTATCGACAATGATATATGAAACTATTATCATTGTATTCATTATATATAACATTTGTTATATAAATACAACATTTGTTATATATTTATACATCCGTATTTTATATTATCAATTCATACAAAGCAAGAAGAATATGCGAATTTATAACACTATATATTTCGCGATCATCATAATCATAAGGAGGTACACACTATGAGTTTTCCAAAAGATTTTATGTGGGGAGTTGCGTCTGCCGCCCATCAGATTGAAGGCGCATACAACGAGGACGGAAAGGGCTTGAACATCTGGGATGTATATGCCGGAATAAAAGGAAACACCAAATATAACGAAACGGCAAAAATTGCCTGCGATCACTACCACAGAGTTGACGAGGACATTGCCAACATGGTAACACTTGGTATTCCATACTATCGTTTTTCGATCAGTTGGGCAAGAATCCTTCCGGATGGCATCGGACGGATCAATGAAAAAGGATTGCGGTTTTATTCCGATCTGGTCGATAAGCTGCTTGCAAATGGAATTGAGCCGATCGTAACACTTTACCACTGGGATCTTCCATATGAGCTTCACAAGAAAGGCGGCTGGCTAAATGACGACATTTCCGATTGGTTTTTGGAATACACCAAACTGGTCGTTGATGCTCTTTCTGATCGTGTTACTTATTGGGTAACGATCAATGAACCGCAGTGTATTTTAGGTTGTGGTTATTATGGTGGTTTTCACGCTCCATTTCAACATGCTCCGACAGGTGATCTGTTAAAAATGGGACACAATATTTTATTGTCCCATGGTAAAGCAACCCGTTATATCCGTCAGCATGCAAAGAAAAAACCGATGATCAGTTTTTCTCCAATCGGTCCTTCTTACACACCAAAGAGCAATTCACCAGAAGATATTGAGAAAGCACGACAGAAGACTTTTGATATTGATGGTGAAGGATTCGCATTCTCCATAAGTTATTGGTCTGACCCGGTATATCTCGGTCATTATCCGGAACAGTTATACGAGACATTTGGTGATCTTGTACCTGCATACAACAAAGAAGAGATGGATCTGATCAGCGAACCTTTAGACTATTACGCAACCAATATTTACTATTCCAATGCAGACCGCAATGTAGAGGGTTACCCGGAAAACTGGTATCAGGGACGCCCGGAAACCGCATTAGAATGGCCGTTAAGTCCAGAAGTTATGTTCTGGTCTTCCAAGTTCTTATATGAAAGATACGGAAAACCAATCCTGATCTCCGAAAATGGTATGGCAGAACATGACTGGGTATGCCTGGATGGCAAAGTACATGATTCTTATCGTATTGATTACACCTGGCGTTACCTCAAAGAATTTGAGCGTGCCTGGAGTGAAGCCGGCATTCCGATCATGGGATACCTCCACTGGTCCATTACAGACAATTACGAATGGGCAGAGGGTTATGGCAAACGATTCGGACTCATTTACGTGGACTATCAGACACAACAGCGTATCATCAAAGATTCCGGCTACTGGTATCGTGACGTAATTGCTTCCAACGGACAGAATCTTCTATCCGGCAACTAATATAAAAACATTTAGGGCAGAAACCTTGAATCTTCTCTTAAAAAAGACCGTTACAAAATCTGTAACGGTCTTTTTTCATAATTTTCACAATGCACTATCCGACTGCTGCACTGTATTTTCTTTTCGTTTCGAACAACAAAATGCATATCGTATAAACAGGATTCCCGCAAACAGACTAAACAGCGACAGCAGTAATCCCGGCACAAACATCGGATACTTCAACTCAATCGTTGTATCGACCTCATGTACTTCTAACAGATTATTCCGTTGTGTAATTTTCTGTTTCGATGAAAAGATATCTTGATCTGCAATCGTTGTGCTCACTGCCTTACCCGCTTTTATTACACTCTCATCCTCTACATGGATCGTTATCGTATTTCCAATCCGGTTCACTTTGATCGGAACCAGTTCCCGTACCGGAAGCTGCTCATTTGACACATCCAGTATCTCATTTAGCAGTGTAAATGTTGTCTGATCATTTGTGGACGTTGCGTGATACATGAGATTCAAACCCAAAAAGTATACGTTGGGCTCCTCATCGTTGTATCCGTAAAATGTTAATTCCTCTGTACCGACCTGTACACTTCCTAACACATGGTCTAATTTGGAAATATATCCGGTCGCAAAATCCGCATCCTCTGCACTGAAGTTTCCGGTCTGATAATTTTCTCCGTTCATCTGTAATGCCGGATATCGGTTTTGAAAATGAATCTGTTGATTTGTCACGCCGAGGAACGTTTCTAATTTTGTTTTGGAATCCGCAGGCATATGTGTACTATCGATGACAACACGCACTCCACCCTCTGCCAGTTTCCGAATCAATTGTTCTGCCTTTGTTTTATCCCGATAGGTAAATCCGGTTAAAAATATGGTCTTGTATCCTTTCAATTCCCCATAGGAATAAGAATCCAGTTCTTCCGAACTTCCGGCTTCAAAACTCGGATATGCCGTTGTCATGGCATTCGCATATTTTCCAATAACGATACCCTGATACTGTGATACAACACCAAATGTATCCGGTGTTTCATGTTTGAACATATACGCACCGTCTGTCTCTTTGGAAAGCGCATAGCCACTGGTTTGGGCTGCTTCTAACATCTGCTCCTTTGTGCCGCCATTCTTACCGACATAATTCTTTCGGATCAGTACCGTATCATTTCCCAATTCCAGACAACGGTCAAACAAATACAGATAGCGTTCATTTTCCAATGCCTCATTTAACAAAACAATATTGTCACCGGTTACAGCTCCCTGCCATGCCCAGCCAAATGTATAATTCACGCCGTCATCTCCACAGATACCATAGGACGGATATGGACCATATGAACTGATATCCACAACGGATGTCCGCTGCGAGGTCATTTCTCTTAAGGATTGAATATCTGCAACCGTCTCCTTCATTGGAAATACACAATAATTCTGTATCAAAAACGATGGCACAAGATCTAATACCAGCACCGCCATCAGTATCACACTGTATTTCTTCTTCAGCCTTGTCCACTCTAAGAGCGAACAGAAGAAGAATCCATACACCATCGGCATGAATCTGGTCATCCAAAATAACTGGCTAAATGGCAATTTACTTAAGAACCCATAGGTTGCCGGAGTTGTAAAGACTAAAATGATCAACGGAAGTACAAAACCTGCTTTTTTCTTTCCTCTTGCAAGCAGCAGCCCGACAACGGAAAGGATCAGAACCGACAATCCAAAATAAAACTGTGCATCCACATTTGCCTTCAGTCTACGAACCACATTGAGAGAAACCGACAGTGGGAAGATGAGTGATGCCATAACACTTCCACCACTCTGCTCCGATGTCATGATTCCACCTTTTAATGCAGGAAGAATCCAGATTCCTACAGACAGAATTCCCGTCACCATAATACAGAGTGCTAACAATTTCCGCTTCCAGTCTTTGTTCCAGATCTGGTCAAGCAACAGATATAAAAATGTTGCAACACCCATGATCGCCGTAACCATCAAATGGGTAAAGGTCATAATCGCCATGGCAAGAAATAATCCGATCGATGCCGCATTGTTCTTCCGGCTTACAAACAGCCAGAGAAAGAAGATCACATATGGCACAATAACCGTTGTCACCATCTGTGGCAGGTTACCCGCATTAAAATAGATTCTCGATATCTCTGGCATAAAGAACCATATGAATCCCAACAGTGTACCAAGCACTCTGCGGTCTCTCATATTGCCCCACAATACCCATGGCAGACCACCGACAAAGAACAAAAATGCAGACAACAGATAATATGCATAGACAAGATTGCCACCCGTTATCATCAACATCCCCGCCATCACATAATAAGAAAATGGCGGCCAGTACCGATATAACTGGATTCCGTTATACCATTTAAAATCAAAGATCGGATACCAGCAACCCTGCCTGATATTTTCATACATTACCTCGGATTTGTACAAATGTCCCCAGACATCATCCCCGGACGGCTGCATTTTCACTATATACATATAACCGGCGAGGGCACATGCTCCCGCCGCTAATAGAACGATTCCGATTATATTTTTCCACGATCTGTTCTCTTTCATCTGCCACTCCTTATATCTGCATATATCCCCACATCTTTATTCCGTCGGTGCATTGCGGATATCATCTAATATAAATTCGGTCAACGTGTTGAGGGACTGATCCCTTCCCATCTGCTGCTCATCGATCATGCTGATCACATACGACCTTGCAGGACTTTCACTCATTTCCATCATCAGAAAGATCCAGCCCTCCCGATTCAATATCTCCTGTAAACGATCCTTAAAATAATGCGCACAATTCTCTAATGTCGGATTGATCATATCAAATGGAGGGATCTCATTTAACAACTGATTCTGATATGGCTCCATAAACTGTTCTACCGTTTTCTCCAGACTGTCAAACTGCACAAACCGATCCTTTCCTTTGACCACATGCAAAATAATCTCCCATGTATGAGGATGTGCCTGTCCTAATTTTCCGTTGATATAGATTCCATGTCGTGCATTCAGATAAAACTTGAATTTGTACTGCTGATATCTCATGCCATATCCTCCATCTGTGCCTGTTCAAAGCGCTCGATCGCCTTCCGGTCATCTTCCTCTACCAGTTGACACCGAATTGCAAATCCTTCTTCTTTCTCAATCTGTTTGCAAAGATCTGTAATCTCTTTTTCCCGTTTCTTTGCCGTCTCATACGGTGTGCGGTATGCAAGGATCACAAATCGTCCACGCCGTATCTCGCCCATCACCTCAACCGGACGCAACTGATCCTGAATCCGCTCCATTGCATCGAAGATCTGATCCTTGGTAAAATACTGATTGCCCATAACAACATTTACAAACAATATCTGCAATGGTTTCAGATCTGCATCCTCTGATTTTTGTAACAACATCTTGATCGTATAAATGTTATAGAACTCTGCCTTTTTCGACTTGATGATTCCGGTCACTTCTTCTTTTGTTAAAAGGTCTGTTTTATCTCCGGTTAAAGTTCCGGTCTCCTGTGAGATCTGCTCCATTTTTTCATTTCGAAGATCCAGTTCCTTTTCCGTACCCTCTAACTGCTTTTCGGTACGATTCCAATAGCCTAACATGGTGACAAGCAGACTAACTAACACCAGACTCATGATCGCAACCACTAACAGAATATAATACTGGTGCTTATTCAGATCCCCCTCTACTTTCACAGAGTACACATCCGACACCACAGAGATCTCATAGTTTTGGGATTCTTTCAAAAATGCTGCATGCTGAATGATCACATCCTGCTGCTCTATACTCTTATAAAATGCTTTTTTGTCTTTCAGGCTACCTAAGCACTTCGTCGTAATATCATTTTTTGCAAACAGAACCGTGTCATCCTTTGTGAGAACAAAGAACCGGCTTCCGGAAGCCTCCACCTCATCTTCCATATAAGTGATAATGTCCTCTTCTGTTTTTCCATTCTCCATCATATATGTGAGTGTACTCGCCAGTTGATCTATAAACTGCTGCTGGTCTTTTTGATACATTGACATATACTGTTCCTGATTATTATGCAGTTCCACCAGCATTGCCGCTAACATCACTGCAATAAATACTATTACGGTCACACTGATCGAGATCATACGATACCGAGGAGAGGTATAGATTCGTTTAATTCGTCCCTTTTTCTGCTTCTTCATTCTCATTCACCTCGTCACGAATTCTAGAGATTATTCTGCCAATTCCCGCAAAATCTCCTCTTGCCACCTCACCAAAGGACTGCCATTCCTCTTTTGCATTCCGAACCTTCCATGTCTGCGTTCCCTTGATAGAATTAATAATTCCCGCAAAACGGAACCAGAATACAAGGAAGTTAAATAGTGGCAACAAGAAAATAATATACCATTTTCTGGCATAGTAGTGTTTCAGCTCTTTGAATTCCTTCAAAAACAGGATGATGCATATATATAATAATAAGTTTGCAAAACTGTATAGTATATACATGAATACAATGGATTCCACGATCAGACTCATCGGATAATTGATAAACGCCAGACAGATCAACGCAAAATACCAGATCATACGCGGAAATGCAAATGTATGATCAAACATCAACACTCTTACCACAAAATCCGAAAAGAAACCACGGGCAGCATTTAAACGCTTTCCCATAAACATATGCATGACTTCCAACTCACCGCTCTGCCATCTCTGCCGCTGCACATACAACTGATTCACACTGCCGATCGGATCAACAAAAAAGATCGCATTCGGGCAAAGTGCTACTTTTTTCCCCATTCCGTCACGGATCTGGAACGTAACATGCGTATCCTCACATACTGTATCGGTGTTGTATAACTGCGACTTTAAGATCGCAGATTTTCGAAATGCGGAAAATGCACCGGACAACGTAAAAATACTGTTTAACTCGGATTGAAAATTCCGTCCTGCTAAAAATGCCTGACAATACTCTCCAAATTCCAATTTCTGAAACAATCGCAGGAACGGATTCTTTGTCTGATCGATCAATTCCGGATTCGTTAAAATGGTTCCGGTAATGCAATGAATATCATCCTCATTTTCAAACATATGCACAATATTGGAAAGTGCAGATGGTTCCAACACTCCATCACTGTCAATATGAATGATATATTTCCCATCACTGTTAAACAATGCCAGATTGAGTGCCTTTGATTTTCCCTGTTTGGCATTCATCCAATTGATCTTCAGCGTTGGAAAATCTTCCTGACATTTGCAGAACACATGAAAGCTGTCATCCTTGGTCATGTTATTCACAAGCATAATATAAATACGGTCGTTCGGATAATCGGACGCATCCACCGAACGGATACAGTCATATAACGTATTCTCGGAATTATAGACCGGAATGATCAGCGATATCTCCGGAAGTTCATATTCATTCGTGTATTTTCTCCGGATAAATCTGCGTTTTAGCAAAATAAAAAAATCCCCTATCGTTGGAATGACCTCCATGATCAGTGGAATAATGATCCACGCGATCCAGAACACGATAGAGGACATAAAAAAGTCTTTAATTGCGGTCATAATGAAAAGCACCAACTTTCTGACGGACAATCTGTGGCTTCGTAAATACATAAAAATACAGTATTACCGAACAACCATAAAAGAATATTCTCGCAATGATCGTATGTGCAAAGAAATAAATCTGGTTTCCAAACAGATAGATCAGGAGACAGATCAGGAAAATACGAAGTACATTTGCAATAAATATCGCCATGACACCGATGATACTCACTACAATCTTTTCATACAGCTCGTATACCGGAAAAAACCATAACAACGATAAAAATGCCAGCATTTCAATTACACCCGAACATTCAAAATCAATATATAATGAAAGACTTTCCGTTCCTTTTTGTATAAATAAAATTCCCTGCTGGAAATAAGAATCATATATTCCGGTTGCCTCGCCTAATACACCTGCAACCGCAGAAACCGCCTTTTGCAGCGGTGCAACGACAACCGGTTCAAAAATGATCATTCCAAATACAAACAATCCCACACTTCCGCAAAGGAAATACCAGACTCCCATTTCCGCCCGTTTCATTGTATATAAGACATAAACCCATACGATCAATAATGCAACAATAACCCAGTTTATCATTGTACACTCAAATCCTTTTTCTTTTTAAAATAAGCTGCCGCTAAGAAAAATGCTGCAACAACACCCGCAACCGGTCCGGTAGATGATCCTGCAATCGTAACACCCTGTCCGCCCAAGTTCGGATTTGAGATCGTAATCGTTCCCATCTGATCCTGTGGAATTCCTGTAATCTCAGAAAGTTTCTTCATACTGAGAGAGAATTCTACTTCGTCTCCCGGGGTATCTGTTGCATGTGTCTCGTCATATACCGTATATACGACCTGACTGTCACATTCATTGTAATAACCAATATATACCTTCAGATTCGTATGACTTCCCTTTGACTGATAATTGGTTCCCCATGCGATTGAACCGTCACTGTTTGCCGGAAGAATCTGTAATGCAAATGTCCTGCCGTTAATTGTCAGATTCCATATCTGAATCTGCATGTAACTCTGATATAACTCATTTGCCTGAAAATGACCATATAAAGTATCACCATCTGTAAATAGCTGTCCATAATGATTACATTTCTTATTATTACTGGTATATGTGATCTCCGTCTTTGGAATGTCTTTCCAATCATCATACATTCCATCAATCTGCACACCACCGGTTACGACAATATCCTCTTTGTCGTCATCTTTCTTATCTTCTGTCGAATCCTCTGTACTTGCATCCTCCGTCGTCTGCTCCGTACTCGCTTCTTCCGTTGTTACTTCTGTCGTCTCCTCTGTAGAGGAATCTTCGGTACTTGCCACTTCTGTCGTCTCTTCTGCTGTATTTTCTTCCGTAGCAGCCTCTGTCACCTTCTCGGTTGTCTGTTCTTCTGTGGTCTGCTCTTCCGTTGTGCCACTTGATACCGAAAGGCTTACCGTCTTACCGCCCCAGCTTAAATTCAAACCATTAAATGAATAATCGGCATATGCACTGACCGGAACCTGAATACTCCATTTCATTTTCTCATAACCGTAATGTTCCTTCTTACCGCTGTTGCTTACACTTCCGGAAGCTCCGCTGATAGAACTGTTCCATGCATTTCGCACTGTGATACTGCCATCTTCATCATCATTACTCTGATTGATCGTAATTGCACTAAGAGATCCTAAATTGGTACCATTGTCCGCAGACACCGAAATCTGCTCTCCGATATAATTGGACCATTTTCCCGAATAACTGATATATATGTAAGAAGAATCCGAACTGATATTCATCGTCCCGTTACTTCCTTCTATTCCCGCTGCCAATACATTGACATTTGCAAACTGGAATACCATGGCGAATACACACACAAATGCAAGTATTGTTCTTAATATGTTCTTCTGTCTCCTCTTTAATGTTAACGTTCTCATATGTATCACCCTTTCGTCACCTTAGTTCATTGCTCTCTTTTGTTCTATAATCGCATCATAATTGTCCTTACTGTTATCCATATTCAATGTCGGAAGTAAAATCCGGTCTGCCACACGATACACCGACAACGGATTGTCCGATATGTCTAACTGGTACAAAGAAAAATTAGTCTTCCGGAATTGTACCTTCCATGTCTCGTATAAATAATTCCCGATATCCTCAATGCTGGCATCGTTCTCACGAAACATCGGCAGATCATTCAGATATCTGCCCTCTAAAGTCGTTAACAACTGCTCTGCGTAACTATCTACAATCTCCATCGGAGATTCTATGTTCTCTTTCCTTTTTCCGATATATAGTACAACAGTAAATGTATGGGAATGTGCCGTCTCACTCGTTCCATGAAAACTATGACTGGCATTTAAATAATAACGGCTGACATAATAACAACGCACATTCTCACCACCTGACACTTTTCTTATACTTCTAAGTATACATAATATCGGATTTTTTTCAACAAACAGTAACCATTCTTAATATAAAAATAAATAAATTTTTCACAAGTCATTTTGTGCAAAATAGACAAAAAGAGCCGTTTCATAGAAAACATGCCTGTAATCTATTCAAACAGCCCCTTTTTATCCGCTATCTTACAGTCTATTTCAATCCTGCAAGCTTCGCCAATTCCCGAATCGTATCCTTACTGATCATTTTTCCCTGATATTCAATCAAATCTTTGTTACTTCCTGTAAAAATATCTACCGGCTGGTACTTCTTCAAGATAATACTGTCACCATCCACAAAAATTTCAACTGGATCCTTGATATCAATATCCAAACTGCGTCTTAATTCTATCGGCAGAGTCACTCTTCCAAGGTTGTCCAGATTTCTCACGATTCCTGTTGATTTCATGGTTCTCGCTCCTTTCTAAACAGTGGTCTCCCTCCACCTCTGCCCCTAAGAGTAGCACGAACAATCTTCAAAATCAATGGACTTTTAAAAAATTTACAAAAATTTCATGATTTTGACATTTTCTCATATATATAGAAAAAGGAGGTGCGCTATGCTTAATTCTATCTGGAGTGCCATACTTTTAATCGGCATCATCATTGCTGCCTTTACCGGCAATTTAGAAGCCGTGAGCAGCGATATTCTGACCTCTACACAGGATGCTGTTGATCTTCTTATTGTGATGTCCGGCATGGTTGCCATGTGGAACGGTTTTCTGACAATTGCAGAGGGAAGTGGTCTGATCCGGCAACTGACACATTGTATGCGCCCATTACTTCGCATCCTGTTTCCGAAGCTTCCGCCTTCTCACCCGGCAAATGACTATATCTGTGCTAATTTTATCGCAAACATATTCGGTCTTGGATGGGCCTGTACTCCAACCGGGCTTGCCGCAATGAAAGAATTGCAACATTTAGAACAACAGCGGGGACGCTCCGGTTTTCAAGCCAGCACGGAAATGTGCACGTTCCTGATATTAAATATCTCTTCTTTACAGTTAATTCCGGTCAACATGATCGCTTACCGCAGTAAATACGGCAGTGCCATTCCCTTAGCCGTCATCGGACCTTCCCTTATCGCTACTTCGCTCACCACCCTGTTTGCGGTTTTGCTGTGTAAACTCTGTTCGATCAAAAAGGAGTCTTCATGAAAATACTCAATTTTATCTCGATATTCTTTATTCCACTGATTCTGTTTGTTATTGTGTTATATGCGGTTCTACAGAAAAAACCCATCTTTGACCTGTTTACCAAAGGTGCAAAAGATGGATTGTCCACTGTATGGAATATCGCTCCTTCCATTATTGGTCTGTTTGTTGCAATCGGGATTTTCCGCAATTCCGGAGCATTAGATGTCCTCTGCCGCCTATTGGATCCTCTTGCCAATGCACTCCATATTCCCTCACCGCTTCTGCCGTTATCCTTATTAAAACTGTTTTCCGCCTCCGGTGCAAACGGTCTTTTATTTGATCTTTTCAAATCCTACGGAACCGATTCTTATATTGGGTTTTCTGCATCCATTCTCCTAAGCTGCACCGAAACACTGTTCTATACCATTTCGGTCTATTACATGAGCATCCGGATCAAAAAAACCCGCTGGACCATTCCGGCAGGTTTCATTCTTGCATTATTTTCACTTCTTGTCAGTTGTATGCTTGCCGGATATTTTCTCCCCTCTTAATCCTCTAACAATGCCTGATAAATGTCTCTTTTTCCGACACCACGATCCTTTGCTGCCTGTTTCATGGCTGCTTTCTTATCCATGCCCTGATCCATATAATATTGGACATGTTCCGGTATCGTCATTTCCAGCAATGGTTTCTTCTCTTCCTCTGCTAGTGTTTCTCTGTCAGCTCCTTCGATCACTAATACATATTCACCGCGTGGTTCATTTTCTTCATAGTATGCCATTGCGCCGCCAAGCGTTGTCCGGAAATTCGTCTCATGTTTCTTTGTCAGTTCCTTCACGACGGAAACCGGACGATCTCCTAATGTTTCATACAGATCTGCCAGTGTTCTTTTCAGTTTGTGCGGCGCCTCATATACTAATATGGTTCTTGTCTCATTTTTCAACTCATGAAGCACTGCTTCCCGTTCTTTCTTATCATATGGAAGAAATGCCTCAAAACAAAAGCGTCTTGTTTTCTTGCCGGATATCGTCAATGCTGTTACAAATGCTGACGGTCCCGGTAACGAAGTCACCGGCACACCTGCCTCTAGGCACTGTCTCACCAGTTCCTCACCCGGATCGGATATTGCCGGTGTTCCGGCATCCGTGACCAGTGCAATCGTTGTGCCCGACAGCATTTTTTCTACTAATACTTTTGCTTTGTCATACTTATTGAATTCATGATAACTTGTCATCGGTGTCTTGATCTCAAAATGATTCAACAGCTTAATGCTGTGCCGCGTATCTTCTGCGGCGATCAGATCCACCTCTTTCAATATCCGCAGCGTCCGAAGTGTAATATCTTCCAGATTACCGATCGGTGTTGCACATATATATAACATTCCCGCCATACTATCTCCTCTGATCTATTTATTATTATACTACTCACACATTCCCGTTCTTTCCGTATATTTCATAGATTTCCTCTGTATATACACCCGGACTTTCATACATGATCAATGTCGGTTCAATGGTGATCCGCTGTCTGCCGCCCTTCAGTCCCTCTATCAAAACCATGGTTGGCTCTTTTCCCTCATATGGCTGCACTAACCGCATCCGTTTTGGTTCAATACGGTATTTTTTCATCATCTGAAAAATCTCCGCTAACCGGAACGGTTTATGTATCATATAAAAATTACCGCTTTCCGGCAATACATAACTTGCTGCCGCAATGACATCTTCCAAAGATAACATCACTTCATGACGGGCAATGGTTTTTGGCTCATACAGATTCTGCAAGCCATGATGATCCGTCATATATGGCGGATTCACGGTAACAACAGGAAAGGAAGCCGGTTGAAACAGCTCCCTTACATTCTTAACATCTCCACAAATGATACTGACACGATCCTGTAACCCGTTCATCTGCACACTTCTTCCAGCCATATCTGCATATTCTTCCTGTAATTCTAATCCGCAAAATGCCTTTCCTTCGGTATTGGCTGCCATTAGAATCGGAATCACGCCACTTCCCGTACACAGATCCAGAACGGATTGATTTTTTTTAACTCTTGCAAAATGAGACAACAATACTGCATCTACACCAAAACAAAATCCCTTTGGTTTCTGAAGAATCTGATATCCCTTACACTGAAGGTCATCGATCCGCTCATCTTCTTTTGCAAAATCAATCAATCTTTGAACCGCCATCTTTCTTTTCTAATGCCTCTAATGCTTTTAATTCTTTATCGTTTACTTTATCTGAATTCCGCCGTTTCTTTGGCTTAAATTTCAATTCTTCTATCTTATATTCCCGAATCTCTTTATCGCCCTCGTCTGTCTCCACAATGACTTTGACTTTCTGACGAAGAACACTGACACTGCTTACTTCACCCCGGAAACCATCAAATGTCTTTACATAATCTCCTACATTTGGCAGTCTGTCATTCAGATATTCATATGTCTCCTGCTCATTCTTCAGACAACACATCAATCGACCACACACACCGGAGATCTTTGTCGGATTGAGTGAAAGATTCTGTTCTTTTGCCATCTTAATAGACACCGGAATAAAATCAGACAAATAAGTATGACAACAAAGCTCCCGTCCGCAGATTCCATATCCGCCAAGAATCTTTGTCTCATCTCTTACACCGATCTGGCGAAGTTCGATTCTTGTACGGAATACCGCAGCTAAATCCTTTACCAGCTCTCTGAAATCAATTCGTCCGTCCGCCGTAAAATAGAATAACACTTTGTTATTATCAAATGTATACTCCACATCGATCAGTTTCATTTCCAACCCATGTTTTGCAATCTTCTCCAAACAGATCTTATATGCCTCTTTGCATTTTTCCTTGTTTGCTTCATGCTTTGCATCATCTTCCGCAGTTGCTTTCCGGATAACCGGCTTTAATGTTCCGGTAATGTTGCCTTCTTCAATCATTCTCTTTCCTAAGACAACTTTACCATATTCGACTCCACGGACAGTCTCTACGATAACGGCATCGCCTACCTCTAATTCAATTCCTGCCGGGGAAAAGAAATATATCTTTCCATTCTGTCGAAATCTTACACCTATTACTTCTATCATTTCAAGTTCTCCTTCATTGTCAGCAGCATCAATTCCATTGCTATATCAAAATTCACATTGGCTTCTAAGCGAATCTTTAATTTGTCAAGTGCCTGTAAGATCTCCTCTAGTCCCTCATAGGAAACGTGACTTGCCTGTTTCTTCATAATGGAAAATTCATCTTTGAATATCAGCTTATTTGGTGAATTGGATATCTTCACCATCAAAAGATCCCGGAACCACATTGTCATAATATCAATATAGTCGGTAATATCCAATTTGTATTTGCCCATATTCCGAACCGCCTGAATGATCTCGTCCATATCCATATCCTGGATTCTTCGAAGCAATCGCAGACTGTCTTCCTTAATCTCATTATAGTCCGGTGAAATTGCCAGACGAACCGCTTTTCCCAGATTACCCTGTGCAAAATCTGTACAAAATCTTGCTTTTTCACGATCAATCCCAATCTGGTTTACAAGATAATCCACCATATGTAATGGCTCCACCGGTCGGAAATTCAATACAATACATCTGCTAATGATCGTTGGAAGAAATTTGTCCACGTTATTGGTAAGCAGCATAATGATCGCATACTCCGGTGGTTCTTCCAATGTTTTTAAAATTGCATTCTGTGCCTGTGTATTCATCAATTGTGCATCCGGTACAATATAGATCTTATAACGGCTGCTATATGGTTTCAGTTCAATGTCATTGAGAATCTGTGTACGGATCTCATCTACGGAGATCACATTTGGCTTTTCGTGTGTTACCCAGATAATATCCGGCTGATTACCCGATTCCGCCTGTAAACAGGATTTACATGTTCCGCATGGATCTGCTTCTCCTGATTCACACTGTAATGACTTTGCAACAACCGCTGCCAATGTTTTCTTACCGGAACCTTTCTCTCCATTCAGAATATATGCATGTGAGATCTTTCCAAGCTCTATACTGCTCTTAAAATGTTTGACTATATCCTCATGACCAATGATATCACTATAATTTGCCATCATTCATCCCTTCTTTCTGTCTGTATTTTGTCGATCAGGTTGAAATATCTAACAACATTCCCCTTATATCATCTATCTTATTCAAGATTGCAAGATTATCCTTTTCATCCTTTAACAATTCCTGTGCCAGATCATCTAACGACTTGTCTACTTCCTTCACAATTCCATACACACGATGTCTTCCTCTTCGATCAAGGAAATTCTCTCTGGAAAATGTATGGGAATTCGCCGTTACTTCATTCATGAATTCCTTTACCAGATTCCGGTATCGCTTCATATCCCGAATATCCATATGCTTTGCAATCTTACTTCCCTGTTCTTCAATATCTTTCATTAATCCGGAGAGCTTTTCCTGTAATTCACTATTCTCGATATGACTAACCAGTGTAAATTTGAAACTGTCATCCGTCTTAGCCGGTTGTTTCTGTGCATCGATCGGTGCTGCACCGGTTAATTGGTTGATCTTCATATCCATACTGTTCTCTCCTTTCTGCCTGATATTCTTCAGATAATTCTAAAACTATCTATCTTATAAATGTCACAAGGCACATATTGTATTACTCTTAACTACCCGAAAAACCGCTGTTCCACTTCTTTTACTATCATACTATGAATCTCATCAATTGGCAATGTAGCATTGATTGGGACAATGCGCTCCGGATATAACTTTGCAAGCTGCCGATATCCCTCTACAACGCGTTTGTGGAAACTTAAATCTTCCTGCTCCATTCGGTCAAGTTCTGCCTGTTTCTTCTTGCGCTTGATTCCGTCTTCCGCATCAAGATCCATAAATATGGTAAGCTTCGGTTTGACATCGCCTAACGCAAAATTATTGACTTCATACACTGTATCAACGCCAAGTCCTCTTCCAATTCCCTGATAAACCGCAGAAGATTCTACAAATCGATCACATATTACCGCTTTTCCCTCTGCAAGCGCAGGCTTGATCACCTGATTAACAAGCTGTGCCCGTGCAGATGCATACAATAACAATTCTGTCATATGTCCCATCTCTTTGTAATCCGGATTCAATATGATCTCACGGATTGCCTCCCCAATGGTTGTTCCACCCGGCTCTCTTGCAATTACAATATCATACCCTTTATGTTCTAAATATTTTTTCAAAAGATCAATCTGTGTTGTCTTTCCAGATCCGTCCGGACCTTCCATTGTAATAAATATTCCTTCCACAAGTCTATCCTCTTATCTTCTTTGTATTCTTGATAACCACCGATTCTCACGAATTACATTCACATAGCTTCTGCCTTTCTCATCCATTGTAATTCCCTTTATATTCAGATTGCTATCCATAGCTGCTTTTATCTCCTGCATTATACCGAGTGACAATACCTCTCCCGGTGTTACGATTGGAATTCCCGGTGGATATACATATATATATGATCCACTGATCTTACCGATCGCGTCTTCAAATGGTATATCTATCCGCTTATGTTCTCTTGCTTCCGCTATATTCATCTTGTGTTCCGGCAACGTTTTATATAATACTGTATCGGCAGATTGCTCCACATCTATTAATTGCGCATCAATCGACTCCATTGCCTGATATAAAGATTCAAATGCTTCTTTGGAATCTGCAACCGACGTCATGGCAATGACGTAATTACCCGCTGCCATTTCCATCATCTGACCATATTCCTCCTGTAAGATCGTACCGAGTTTCGTTCCGGTCATGGCAATAACCTCGCCATCTCTTTCATATCCACAATCTTTTACAGAAAAAACTAATTTGCCATCATCATATCCACAAGCACTCTGTTTTTTGAAATCACTTTCTTCCACCAGATGAATATGTGAAAGTTGTGCAAACCGTTTCCGATATTCAGAAAGCAATTCCTTATATATGATAAATAATCCATCTCTTTCATAGTTCATCTTCTCAATACATGCCTCGGTCGTAGCCAAAAAGACATAGGATGGCGATGTACTCTGGTATATGGATAAATACTCCTCCAACCGCTCTGTGTCTACAATATTGCTCTTTTCATGCAGTATGGCACATTGTGTCATTGCAGGCAACGTTTTGTGAAGGCTTTCGATCACAATATCCGCACCTAAGCGAATGGCCGGATTGGGAATATTCTTATAATTTGTGGTAGAAATGGTCTCATTCACATTCGACATAAACTCAAAATGTGCACCATGTGCCTCGTCTACGATCAATGGCATTCCCGCTTTGTGTACAATCTTCGCAATCTTCTCCACATCACTCACGACACCTTCATAGGTCGGAGATACAAACATCACACACTTCACATCCGCATGCTGTTTGACCATTTTCTTGACTTGTTCCGGAGAAACTCCTCCGAACATGCCAAGTTCCTCATTCCATTCCGGCATAATGTAAATTGGCTTTAATTGCAAAAGACGTATCGCATTATACACAGACTTATGGCAATTTCTTGCAATAATCAGTTTATCTCCCGGTCTGCAAACTGCGGATAACGCTGCCATCACACCACAGGTAGAACCATTCACAAGATAGTAACTCTTATGTGAACCATATACCTCTGCTGCCCGATTCATCGCTTCTAATATAATTCCGTGTGGATCATGAAATTCATCCAGATCACCCACTTCTGTCACATCAATTGAAAAGGGATTCTCTACAATATCTGGGAAAATGGTATTCAGTCTTCTCTTGTGTCCCGGCATATGCCACGGATAACATCCCTCCGTATTGTAGGCAGTTAATCCACTTAATATGGGCTGTTCCATATTCTCGATCTCCTTTTTTCTAATTACAACAGATATCTATAACCATATAGCTGTGAGCTGTTGCTATCTACACTTATAAAAATCCGTATGAATTATCAAATATACACATATCTATGCTATTATACCATACATTATCCCATAAATGCAAAATACTTATATGCATTGCCATTATCTGTCTATAATGGATCCAATGCAATATTTTTATATCCCTCCCCATATATTTCATTTGCACTTGATATGATTAAAAATGCTTTCGGATC
The DNA here is from genome assembly GCA_050873485.1 of Lachnospiraceae bacterium. Classification (GTDB taxonomy): domain Bacteria; phylum Bacillota; class Clostridia; order Lachnospirales; family Lachnospiraceae; genus CAG-590. Next base: position 22,791 of record JBNMIW010000003.1, read on the forward strand.
TTCCTGCCTGATAATCTCCTGCAAGACCGGCGTCGTTCTCTTTCTGACGACACACATAATGATCTGTTTTTCCCGATTACTGTATGCACCCCGACCGGAAAGTATAGTGGCCCCAATATCCATATCTGAAAGAATACGCTGTAACATTTTCTGTGGTTCTTCTGCCACAATGTATACCAGATTTGCCTCGTCTGTTCCATATAATATATATTCCATTACTTTTCCATTTAATGCTACCGTAATAAATGCATACATTGCCAGATTGAAATCCTTGAATACAAAACCGGATACCGCTACAATGATCAGATCGATCGTTACAAAATATGTGCTTGTTTTAATGGATGGATGCTTGCGCCGCAGAATCTTGATCACAATATCCATACCACCTGTCGTGGCACCTGTCTTCAATACCAATCCAATACCGCTTCCCACTAGCAGACTTCCTGCCACTGCTGCTAAGAACGTATTATTCGTCACTGCCGGAAAGATACTGAATATATTTGTAAATATAGAATTCAATGCGATTGCATAGAAACTATTGATTATGAATCTTCCTCCAAATTTCCACCATCCAAGTAAAATGATCGGAATATTCAATAAGAAATACCATGTACCTGTCTCCCCTCCCAGGGAATGACTCAGTATCACAGAGATGCCCACAACACCGCCGGGTGCTAACATATTGGGATCTAGAAATAGTGCGATGCCGGCCGCATAGAGAAAGCAGCCGACTAATATAAATAACATTTTACGAAAGGATGAACACAATGTTCTTCTTGTATGCTCTGTCATATTGTATAACCTCCATTTCTGCCAGGCCTCATTTTCTCTTTTAAGTCTTGACATAATGGTATAAATTTAATCGAACAATATCCTGCCTTTTCTACCTTATTAACATAAAAAAAGCAACCTTATAAAAAGATTGCTTTTTAAGAGGCGCCAACCAGATTTGAACTGGTGATAAAGGTGTTGCAGACCTCTGCCTTACCACTTGGCTATGGCGCCATAAACTCCCCGAGTAGGGCTCGAACCTACAACACCACGGTTAACAGCCGTGTGCTCTACCATTGAGCTATCAGGGATTATACAAGATAAGACTACCCTGTTGCAGGTAATCTTAAAGGTATCATTATTATATGATAAAATATTCACATATATTCATATACCTTCAGAACTTCACACAAAGACTACATCCAAATTACATATCTTCATAAGTTAAGCCTTCGACCGATTAGTACTTGTCAGCTCCATGTGTTACCACACTTCCACCTCAAGCCTGTCTACCTCGTCGTCTTCAAGGGGTCTTATTGACTTGTGTCAGGGATATCTCATCT
>JBNMIW010000004.1:0-23803 GCA_050873485.1 Lachnospiraceae bacterium
AACCGTCTGGGTATCGAGATTATTTCCTGCAACATCCAGCATGTAGAGGATCAGAATGATCTGATCATTGCACTTGGTCAGGATAACATGGCGGCCATTCAGAAGAATGCAAGTATTGCCAAAGCAAATGCAGACCGTGATGTGGCAATCGCACAGGCACAGGCGAGAAAAGAAGCGAACGATGCACAGGTATTATCTGATACAGAGATCGCCGTTAAACAGAATGAGCTGTCAATCAAGAAGGCAGAATTAAAGACAATCGAAGATACGAAAAATGCGGAAGCAGATGCAGCTTACGAGATTCAGAAGGAAGCACAGCGTAAGACAATTGAGGTTACAAAGACCGAGGCAGATATCGCACGTCAGGAGAAGGAAGTTGACCTGAAGAAGAAAGAAGCCGAGGTTATGGAGCAGTCTCTCGATGCAGATATCCGTAAGAAAGCAGAAGCAGATAAGTTTGCAAGACAGCAGCAGGCAGATGCTGAGCTTTATAAGCGTCAGAGAAATGCAGAGGCAGATAAGTTTGAGAAGCAGCAGGAAGCGGAGGCGAAGAAGGCACAGGCAGAAGCGGAGCTTTACGCAAAGCAGCAGGAGGCAGAAGGTATCCGTGCGGTCGGTGAAGCGGAAGCGAAGGCAATCGAGGCAAAGGGAATTGCAGAGACGGAAGCACTGGAGAAGAAAGCCGAAGCAATGAAGAAATACGGACAGGCAGCGATGGTGGAAATGATCGTGAAGGCATTGCCGGAGATGGCAAAGGCAATCGCAGAACCTCTCTCTACGATCGACAAGGTTACGATCATCGATGGCAACAGTGAAGGTTCCGGGGTTGGTTCGATGGGTTCCTATGTACCACAGGTACTTGCGAAGACAATGGAGTCTGTAAAGGAAGTAACCGGTATTGATATTGCAGATATCATGCGCGCAAATACATACGATGCAAAGGTCAATAAGAATGTGAATATTACAGGCTTGGATGGAATCAAGACGGTGGTTGAAGCTCCGGCAGAGACGAAAACTTCCGAAGATGTAACTGCAGAGTAAGAGATCCTGTGAAATGTAACATTGATATGCAAAAGAGAATGATATGACCACTAAAGGTTAGACTTTTTAAGCGTAGCAGTTTTATGGCTGCTACGCTTATTTTTTGAGATTATACGATTAACAATCAATATTCAGAATCGTTTTTCCTGTCGCGGGATCAGGGATACCTAACAGGCACATGATGAGGGCCATTCGTATGTATTTTCCGTTTTGAACCTGGTCGAAATAAGCGGTTCTTGGATCATTGTCCACATCAAGGGAGATTTCATCGACTCTTGGAAGAGGATGAAGAACCGGCATATCTTTTTTAGCTTGTTGCAGTTTTTCTTCATTGAGAATATAGATATCTTTTAACCGGATGTATTCCTCTTCGTTGAAGAAACGCTCCTTTTGAACTCTTGTCATATATAGAACATCTAATTGTGGTAAAGTATTTTCTAAGCTGAAGACCTCATTGTATGTGGAGCGGGCAGGGTCTAATATATCTGTTTTCATATAGTCCGGAATACATAATTCTTCCGGGGATATGAAATAGAACTGATTATCTGGGAATCGTACTAAACTGCTTACTAAAGAATGAACGGTTCGCCCAAATTTGAGGTCGCCGCAGAATCCGATTGTTAAATGGTCTAATTTCCCCTTGCGTTGCCGGATATTCATCAGATCGATCATTGTCTGGGTTGGATGTGCATGTCCACCGTCTCCGGCATTTATAACCGGAATCTTAGAATACATGGATGCACGAAGGGGTGCACCTTCTTTGGGATGCCGCATTGCTATAATATCGGCATAACAGCTTATTACACGGGTGGTATCGGCTACGGTTTCACCTTTGGTTGCGCTTGATTGGTCGGCACTGGAAAATCCAAGTGTTTGTCCGCCGAGGCTTAGCATGGCAGACTCAAATGACAAACGTGTTCTGGTGCTTGGCTCATAAAAAAGAGTAGCAAGTTGTCTGCCGTCAGCAACATGACGGTACAGTACAGGGTTGGAACGGATGCGCTCTGCAAGATCTAAGATGTCTAAGGTTTCTTCCACGGTTAAGTCCATAGGGGTGATTAAATGTCTCATAGCCATTCTCCTTTAAGTAAATATTCCTCACGTTTTGCACCAACAGAAACAAAGTTGATCTCTGCGTGCAGCATTTCCTCGATTGTTTGAATGTAGTTACGGGCATTTACAGGGAGTGCCTTATATGTTCTGCATTTTGAGATATCTTCCTGCCAGCCGGGAAGGGTATATACGACAGGAGTACAATGATCTAAGTTATCGGTTGGGTCGAATTCGACTAAGGAACCGCTTGCGTTTTTATATCCTGTGATGATTGGAATCTCTTTCATGGAGCTTAATACATCTAATTTGGTAAGGGCAATCATGTCGGAACCCTGACATTTTAGACCATATCGGCTTGCTACAGCATCAAAAGGTCCTACACGGCGAGGACGTCCTGTTGCGGCACCAAATTCGCCTCCTGCAACACGAAGATCCTGTTGCCATGCTTCGGAGACTGCGTGTTCTGCCACAAAAGGACCGGCTCCGACACAGGTGGAATAAGCTTTCAGGACACCTACTACATGATCAGCATGTCTGCCAGGGATTCCTGCACCAATTGGTCCATAAGCTGAAATTGTAGAAGAACTGGAGGTATATGGAAATATACCATAGTCAATGTCTCTTAAGGCACCAAGCTGAGCTTCTAAAATAACTTTTTTGCCCTCGGAAAGTGCATGATCTATATAGGAACCGGTGTCACATATATACGGGGTGAACTTGGCAGCCTGTTCCTGACACCAGGCAAGAAGTGCAGGGTAGGACATTGGTTCCTGATGATAGCAACCGGCAAGCTCTAAGTTCTTTGATTCGAGAATGGTCTTTAACCGCGCCTGTATCGTTTCGTCATCTAAATGAAGCAGATCCCCAAGACGAAGTGTTTTCTTACGATATTTGTCACTGTAGACATAGGCGATTCCTCTTTTAGTAGAACCAAATGCAGAGCCGGTTTTGGCAAGCCGATCTTCTTCTAGTTCGTCCTGAATTCTATGCCATGGCATAGAAATCGTAGCTTTTTTTGATAGTTTTAAATGAGCGGAATTTACGGAGATACCCCGTTTTTCTATCTGGGATATCTCATTTGTCAGATGCTCTAAGTCAATGACCATGCCATCTCCAAGTACACATACAACGTTTTCGTGTAGAATTCCGGAAGGTAGAAGATTCAGAATGAACTTTCCCTGATTGGTCACTACCGTATGTCCTGCGTTGTTACCGCCTTGATAGCGGACAACAATATCAGCCTGTTCGGCAAGCAGGTCAATGACCCTTCCTTTTCCCTCGTCCCCCCAATTGATACCTGTTACAGATGTTAGCATAATAATGTCCTCCTTATATAGATGAATGTATTTTGATAAGTATTACGTGCAGTAACGGAAGGTACGATCCGTAAGAATTCTGGCAAAAATGAGTCCGAGTGGGAGAGCTGTAATGATCAAAATAGCAGAGGTAAACCAGGAAACAGCATCTGTCAGGGACATTATGCCAAAGTTATATATGGCACGATATAAGTAAAGTCCGGGAACCATTATAACAATGGATGGGACTGTTAACGAAATACGCGGATATCCGTTATATTGTTTGATTGCGGAAGCAAGAAGTCCGGCGGCAGCTGCACCGATAAATGCGGCAACAGCAGCAGGCATTCCTGTAAAATCAATAAGTTCCAGACGCAATGTGTTAGCAATAGATCCAATCAGTGCAGCGGTAGCAGCCATAGGAATGGAGCTGTTAAACATAATTGAGAAACCGAATACTCCGCAGAAACTGGTGATCAGTCTTAGAATCAGATGTGTTATATTGCTAAGGTTCAGTTCTGTAAAATCCTGCGGCTGCAGATGTAATAGCAATGCCATGATCCAGGCAAAGATGGTGGCGACTAATACAATGATGATGGAATAGGTAAGCCGTTCAAGCCCGGAACGAAGATCTAATTTAGCTAAGTCAATGCCACTTGTAATAAATGGAAATCCGGGTATGATAAAAAGCATGGAACATATATAGCCCGCTTCGTGAACCGCAGGAATATGAAATAGCACGATCGCAAACTTTAATAACACCGCGTATATCAGACAGGCTGCAGATATGGATGCAGCAATATTCAAATACAAGGTAAAATGATGTTTGATCAATTTTGTACGTATCAGGTTGCCGATACCGGCGGCAATGAATGCAAGCAACATTTCAATCGGTCCACCGCCAAGAAGAAACGTAAATGCACAACATGCAAGTGCTGCGGCAAGTCCCAATTTGGTGGGCGAATACAGTGCGTGAATCTGCTCAATTTCATCCAGTCGTTTATGAATCATTTCACCGGTCAGATGTGCCTCTTCATTTGGAAAATTATCAACGAATTGTTCCATACGGTACAGTTTTGAAGTATTTACACCGGTATTTGCAATGCTTAGGGATTGAGAAACGCAGTCATTACCGTCAAAACAGTTAAATTCGATTGACATGAGTCCGACGTCAACGGTGCACGTAACACCAAGCTCTTTTGATAACTTGTTCATGGAAGTGCGAACGCGCCAGGCTCCTGTTCCACAGGACAACATGATCAATCCGACACGTCCGATAACAGAGGCTTTCTCAATCAGATCCGATTCTGCTATCAGCGCATTGCTATCCGCATTGGTGTAGTCGTGCCAGGGTATTTCCATGTGATTTTTTTCCATAATATCTATATAATTAGTCTTTGGCATAGATGATCGCCTCTGCTTTCTCTACATGGTGTTCTAGGTTGTGCAAAAAGATGGAATTTGGTAAGAAAATACCAAGTTCATCAAAGTGTTCATTATTTTCTACAAAAGAATCCTGACCATAGAATATATATGCAGTAGGAAGATTTTTCTCAAGATCCAACATTAAATCCCACACTGCACTATAAGCTTCGGCTTCGGTTTCTTTTAGCTTGACTGTATCTGGAAGCTCTCGTATAAGCAGGATACCGGTATTTTCTTCGAGAATTCGTTGTTCGACGGTTGAAGAATCTTCGCCATATGTATGGCTGTATCGATATGCTTTTGCGAAGAAGATGTTTTTCTTGTTAATCAGATTTTTATAGATACTATAAAAATGTTGATAATCTTTATCGTGTACTAGATTTTTATAATCGGGTAAAAGAATTCCATTATGATCAGTCATAATAAGCGGGTTCCGGGTGCCATCTGCATTGAAACGGTATGGAATCAGAAAAGCATTTCTAAGCAGGTCAAATAAGGTGTTTTGGGTGATTGCCATTAAAAAGGCGGATAAATCCTTGTTTGTATAGCAATCAAATAATGACTGTGCAAATTCGTTCGGTGAAAGACTAGTGTCAGAATCATCATTACAAAACAGATAATCATAGAATGTATGAAATAATTTGTTGCATGCCCATGGATCATTTAAAATCTTTTGGAATAAAACTTCGGCTTTTTCTTCCCGTGGGAAAATAGGTGCGTCTCTCATAATACTCAGCTCCTTCTTGTATTTCCATTTCGATTCGATTATACTATTGAGTTGGCGATAAGTAAAAATCATAATTGATATAATTGTTATAAGTATTTGATATGCTGAAAGGACTGTTTATGGATGTTAATTTTGAATATTATAAAATTTTTTATTATGTAGCGAAGTATCAGAACTTTACAAAAGCGGCACATGCATTAGGAAGCAGTCAGCCGAATGTGACAAGAGCAATGAACTGTTTAGAGCAACAGATGGGGACGACATTACTTATTAGAAATAATCGTGGAGTACAGTTAACTCCGGAGGGAGAAAAACTTTTTATCCGTGTGTCTGCGGCTATGACACAGATACTTGCAGCAGAAGAGGAGATTACAGATAGTACAAGTCTTTCGCACGGAAGTATTTCGATTGGTGCGAGTGAGTCGGCACTTAATATATTTTTGTTGAATCGATTAAAGGCTTTTCATATGGTGCATCCGGGTATACGTCTTAAGATCTATAATCATTCTACACCGGAGGCGATTGAGGCGGTAAAGAATGGAACAGTGGATTTTGCGGTTGTATCAACACCGGTATGTGTAGAGGAACCGCTTAAGATGATTCTGCTACAATCATTTCGGGAAAAATTAGTTGGAGGAACAACCTTCACGGCACTTGCAAGCCAGGAATTATCGTTGAAAGAGGTAAAGGATTATCCATTAATATGTTTAGGAAAAGAGACTATGACATATAGGTTCTACAAAGATTTGTTTTTAACACATGGGTTAGAATTAGAGCCGGATACCGAAGCAGCTACGACCGATCAGATCCTGCCATTGGTAAAATGTGAATTAGGGTTAGCATTTTTGCCGGAATCCATGGCACAAGAATCCATAGATAGGAAGGAAATTGTGGAAATCTCTTTGAAGGAGGCGATACCATCAAGGAATATATGCCTTGTATATGATAGTACACATCCGGTCAGTTCAGCGGCACATCAATTAAGAAAGGCAATTACTGAGAACCGACAGGATGGTTAGAATTAGATGAAAATCAGAGGAAAGTGCTGTAATTTTATGTTGTAGCCACATGTATGCCTGTATGGTACAATAGAAATACAATTCTATAAAGAATATGTTGGAATTATTAAGGAAAAGGAGGAGTCTATATTTATATGAAAAAGACGATAAAGGCAATCACATTAGTAATGATTTTGGGGTGTCTGACGGCATGTGGCAGTGCAAAAGATTCGGATATGGAAGTAACAGAAGCGCAGGCGGAGCTGGTGAATACGGAGATTGAATTTACAGGAGAACAGCAAGGCGTCTTCTCTACAGATACTGCTACGACGGAAGATAAAAGTTCAGAAGCAGTTGTTGAAGAGGCTAGTTCGGAGGCGGTTAATCCGGTTGGGGAAGAATCCGACGATAATGCCTTTGATCCGGGTTATTATGGAACATGGAAGATAACCCGTTATTATATGCCGGGTATGACTGCCCTATCAAAGGACGAGGCAGATGGATATGTTGGTATGGTACTTGAATATTCGGCAGATACATTTACATATAATGGACATGCAAATGGTGATCCGGATTATTCAGAAAACGAAGTGACAGCAGACGAGTTTGCTGGCAATTATGGAGGCGCCACATTTGATTCTTTAGGAATTACATCAGCCTCTGTTAAGCAGGTTGATATTAGCAATGCAGATGATCCTGGTTGGAGTTTCTTTGTAAAAGATGCAAACACATTGCTCATTAACAAAGATGGCGTATTCTTTGAAGCAGAGAAACAGTAAGTATTATATGGATAATAAATGTTGAAATGGAGGAGCAAATATATGAATAACAAGGGCGTAGGAGCTGTTTTTTGTTTAATATCCGCGATCTTAATATCCGTAAGGTATATATCGGCTGCGTTATTTATGAGTGGTGTTAGTTCGTGGGATGCAGAATTATTTGCACAGGGTTTGGAATACATTGGACCATTTTTGCCGGTTATGGCAGTTATTGCTTTGATCATTGGCGTAATATTCTTAGGTTATGGATTATATCAGGATAGAAGCAATAATGATAAATAGATAATGGAAGAGATGTGTTTGTAAGAGTCTCCCCTTGGTTGCATTATAGTTATGAGTGTGCTAGAATAGCAGTTAGTAATGACTAACTAAATGACGGTAGGAGGAGAATCATATGAATACATATGTTGCATTTGGTATAATTGGAATCATAGGTAACTTTGTGGCGGCATTGGCAGATGTACCGCTTGTGAAACCGGGAAAGCCGGATAAGGATGAGATGATTGCAGGAGGCGGAGTCAGTCCATGGTGGGCGGATGTCACTTCAAAGCGGTTTATCGTATCGTCATGGCTTTCTTTTATCGGACAGCCGGCTGCTTATATTGTGATGTGGCTGCTTGCTGATCTGATCGCAAAGGAGAATGGAACATTAGCACTTGCATTAAGAATTAACACATTTCTTGGATGCTATGCCGGATTTTCCTGCCATGTCATTTATTGTATGAAGCCGCTTATATATCAGAAGCTACACAAGAAGATATCTGATGAGGAGAGTCTGGAAGTTGTGAAGTCCATTGATCCGGTTGTCATGGGACCGATGATTGTTGGAGGTTTGTCACTTTGGCTTGGCTCAACGATCATTGTGGCGGTTGCAATTGCGACAGGAGCACTTGCGGTTCCAAAGCTGTGCATACTTTTAAATCCGGTTGTTTCGGCACTTGTTTTACTGACCTTGAAGAAATGTGGAGTTAGGATTATCGGAACGCTAGGTGTTGGATATATGTTGTATTCGATCCTGCTTATTATTGCAGGTCTGGCTTAAGGCATAGTGGATGCAAGGCTTGACGAGTTGTCGGTAGTTGAATTCTACGAGCATATGGGATTTGTTACCTATAAGCGAATAGAGTTGGATGAGGAAGGAAATCCATATCCGCTTTTGTATATGAACTGTGATATCTAGCATAGTAATACAAATGCAGTTTTCGAATAAATGTATTAATAAGGGGAGTAGGAAATATGAGAGATTTTAGAGCGGAGTACAAAGCTTTTTTACAGCAATATCCGTTCCAGACAATAGATGTGAATGGAGTTAAGGTTCGGTATCAGTATGGCGGCAAAGAAGGTGTTATATTATAGTTGCTTTACAAGGATATTATGACGGAAATGCAGTTCGTACATTGGAACATATAAATGCAAAGAAAAATCAAAAACTTATCATTACAGTATTAGATGAATTTCTTGAAGAAAAACCAGAGAAAAAGAAAGCATCAGTAAGAGGAGCTTTAAGAAAATATGCTGACGAAACATTGCGGAAAGAAGAAGGTGCTTGGAAACAGGCGGTGGTAGATGAATATGATAAGAAATTAAATAAATTATTATCACAGATATAATTAAAAGCCTGATTAATCATCAGGCTTTTTTCATGTCTGCTTCTCAATACTTACGACAAAATTCCGGTTGACTGTAAGAACAGAATAAACATCAGAACCGGTGCAACATAGCGGATCATAATACGATATAATTTCTTTCTGCGGAACTTCTCGCCGTTACGTTCCATTTCGTCGGTTACATAGTCCGGTGTCATAATCCATCCGATCAGAATGGTTGATAACAATGCAATAAATGGCATCATGACACTGTTACTGATATAGTCCATAATGTCAAGTAACTGTCCGGTAGAACCATTTGGAAGTACAACCTCGACATAGAATACACTGTAACCCAAAGCAATGACAGCAGATGCGGCAAGATAGATCACAGATAAGATCAGTACGGTCTTCTTGCGGCTCGTATGGAAGATCTCCATGCAGTTTGCAGTGATGGATTCCAATACGGAGATACAGGATGTTAAGGTCGCAAAGACTGCGGTTACAAAGAACAGGATTCCGACGAAGATTCCTGCTTTTCCCATAGCGGAAAATACCTTTGGTAAGGATACAAACATCAGGCTTGGACCGGCGCCCATTCCCTCTGTTCCGGAAAATACATATACAGCAGGAACGATCATGGCTCCGGCTAAGAGAGCGACACCGGTATCAAAGATCTCGATCTGATTAACTGCCTTATTCAGGTCAACCTCTGGTTTTACATAGGAACCATATGTGATCATAATTCCCATGGATACACTAAGAGAGAAGAACAACTGGCTCATAGCATCTAACAGGATCTGTAAGAAACGCTGTAAGGTGAGTCCTTCAAAGTTCGGTGTAAGGTAGTATAAGAAACCTTCTACACCGGTATGCATCTGACCGGAAGCATCCGTATGTTTCAAAGTTAAGGAATATACAGCGATAATAACGATCAACACAAGGAGGATCGGCATCATCCATTTGGATACACGCTCAATTCCACCTTCCACACCGTTGTATACGATAAATGCAGTCACAGCCATGAAAAACAGTGCAAATATAACCGGCGAAGTAGATGATGTAATAAAGGATGTAAAATAATCATCTGCCGCAGCCGCTTTGGACTGTCCGGTAAGATATACAACAGCATATTTGGTGATCCATCCACCGATTACGGCATAATATGTCATGATCAGAACAGGAACTAAGAATGTGAGAATTCCTAAGAATTTCCATTTTGGACGCATCTGTGCATAAGCTCCAATGGCACTTTGTTTGGTGCGGCGACCAATTGCGATGTCGGATGTCAATAATGTAAATCCGAACGTAATGACAAGAGCAAAATAGATAATTAAAAATAAGCCGCCTCCATCTTTTGCTGCGAGATATGGGAATCTCCACAAATTGCCTACTCCAACAGCACTACCGGCAGCGGCAAGGACAAATCCAAGTTGCCCTGAAAAATTGCTTGATTTTTTTTCCATTTTAGATAATCTCCCCTAAATATAATTTGTGTGATTAGGATAGCATATAATAAAGTAAAAGTAAAATAAATGTTTTCTTTCTGCAATTAATGTAAAAAGAATGTTGAATTAGCAAGGCTTTCTTGACAAGTTCCCGGTTGTAAGGTAGAGTAGATTTTGGGTAATAAGGATTTTGTACAGATGATGATAGATTACAATGGGGGATAGCATGTTAGAGAAGAGGAAGAACTACGAGATAGCGTTATTTGTAATAGGATGTATTTTGCTGAATTACATCGGAAAGATTGTGGCAAATCATTTTGTGTTGCCATTGTGGCTTGATTCAGTCGGAACCGTGTTTACGGCATATGTACTCGGACCGTTTTGTGGAGCCGTTGTTGGTGTTACAGTTAATGTTATTTACGGGATCTTATTTTCTTATACACATATGGTATATGCGCTTGTGAGTGCAGTGGTGGCGGTATTGGTTGGCATTCTTGCAAAGAAGGGATGGCTTGAGAACCTGTTTCTGGCATTGTCGACGAGTTTCTTTGTGACGGTACTTTCGGTTGCCTGCTCTGTGCCATTGAATTACTTGTTCTTTGACGGTGCAATTGGAAATGTATGGGGAGATGGTGTGACGGAGTTATTCAAACGCTTGGGGCTGAATTCTGTACTAAGCCATATTATTGGTGAATTCTATTTGGACTTTTCGGATAAAACATTGACGATTTTGATCCTGTTTCTGGTTATTCGATGTTATCGCAGACATCGCAATGTATTTCACGAACATTTCAATCAAAAGAAGTATTATAAAAAAGGCAGAAAAACGGAGAAAGTCCGTATGCTTGTTATCCTTTTGCTTTGCGGTTCCCTTTTGCTTACGCCGGTTGCAAGCTTTGCAAAGAAGGATGGTACCGGTAGTTCCAAGGCAAAGGAACAGGAGTCGGATACAGATAATTATAATGCCTATGTACAGACAATCTACAATGGCAGTAATGGTCTGCCCGGAGGAAGTGCAAATGATATCGCACAGACGAATGATGGTGTACTCTGGATTGGAACATATGGTGGGCTGTATCGTTATGGCGGCAATGAATTTGAATGGATGGATACATTTGATTCCGTTAAAAATGTGAACTGTCTGTATACAGACGAAGAGGGTCGATTATGGATCGGTACGAATGATAGCGGTTTGTCGATCTGTATCAATGAGAAGATCTCAAATGTCGTAACGGCAGAGGACGGCTTATCAGCAGATTCCGTTCGTTGTATTACACAATGTACGGATGGAGATTATTACGTGGGAACAACCGGGTCGTTGGCAGTGCTTACTTTAGCAGGTGGGTTGTCGGTGCAATCGCTGATACCGGAGATCGTATATGCAAGTAGTATTAGTGCAGATCAGAATGGAAATGTTGCGGTTGTGACCAATGAAGGAAAACTATATTTACTGAGAGACCGGAAGATTGTTTCTGAAATAACGGCGGAGGATGGAGAGGATTATACATGCTGTTCGTTTGATGAATCCGGCACATTATATGCAGGAACAACGGGAAGCGTAATAGACCTGTTAGAAGCAGATACCAGCGGTTGGAAGAGAACCGATACGTTTACCTGTGAGGGTCTTCGCAATTTGAAATCACTGCATTTTTCGGAAGAAGGAACATTATTCGTCTGCGCAGATACCGGTATGGGATACCTGGACGGTAAAAAACAATATCATGGTATCCAGTCTGATTCATTTAATAGTTCGGTAGATCATATGCTGATCGATTATCAGGGAAATCTGTGGTTTACCTCGTCAAGACTTGGATTGTTGAGATTGTGTCCATCGGTATTTACGGATGTATATCATGAGGCAGGACTGTCGGATCAGGTGGTTAACTGTGTAACAAAATGGAATGGTAATTTCTATTTTGGAACCGATAATGGACTGGATATGATGAATGAAGCTATGACAAAAGCAGTAGTAAATGGACTGACAGATCAGCTTCAGGGAATCCGGGTTCGGAATCTGTATGTGGATAGCGGGAATCATTTATGGATCAGTACATCCGGAAATGGATTGCTCGAAGTGGATGAGCGGGGCAAAGTAACAGAATACAGCACTGCAAACGGATTACCGGGTAATAAACTGAGAATGGTGTTAGAGTTACAGGATGGCACGATCGTGTCCGCAGGCGATTCCGGAATCGCATATATTGAGAATGGAAAGGTCACGGATGTGATCGGGTATACAGATGGCTTAAATAATCCAAAGGTATTATGTTTGTTAGAACAGGCAGACGGAACGGTACTTGCCGGTACGGACGGAGGCGGAGTTTCTGTTATCCGGGAACGGAAAGTAATACAAACGTTGACAAGACAGGATGGACTGGGTTCCGAAGTTATATTGCGCATGATAAGTGATTCGGATGGAAAAGGAACGTTCTTTGTTACCAGTAACAGCATTTGTTATCAGGATGATAAGGGAATCCGGATTCTCGATTTTCCGTATTACAATAACTACGATATTGTAGAAGGTAAGAATGGAATGCTGTTTGTATTAGGTTCTGCCGGAATCTATGTTGTGGACAAGCGGGATTTATTAGCAGGTGATGCAGATTACAAATTGTTGGATTCGCAGGCAGGATTATTGAAAGCATTTACTCCGAATGCATGGAACTATATGGATGAGGATGAAAATCTCTATTTATCTACGGATACCGGTGTGGTTTGTATGAATTTGAATCGGTATACAGTCTCTGTTCGTTCGTATCGTATGATCGTGCGGTCGATCAAAGTGGACGATGCGACATATTCGGTGGAACGAGGTGAGACAACGGTGTTACCGAGTGGAGTCAGCCGTATGGAAATTGTACCGGAGATCATCAATTATTCTCTGAATCTTCCGTATGTCAGTGTATATTTAGAAGGATTTGATAAGCAGCCAAAGATTGTAGCACAGGATCAGTTAAAGAGCATTGTATATACGAATCTGCCGGTTGGAACGTATACATTTCATTTGGGAGTAATGGACAGCCGGGGCAAAAAGGTTGTGGCAGAAAGCAGTTATACGATTGAAAAAGAACGTGAGATTTATGATAATTGGTGGTTCGTGTTTTATGCGATATTTGTTTTTGCGGTGGCAGTTGCGTATCTGACCTGGTTGTTTTTCCGTACACAGATTCAACGAACCCTGAATATGCAAAAGAAAGAATTGGAATTTGCCAAGAGCCAGATTGAAATGGGAAATGAAACGGTACTTACGATTGCAAGAACGGTGGATGCGAAAGATGAGAATACGAGTCAGCATTCTGTCAGAGTATCGGAGTATTCTGTGATGATTGCGAAACGTTTAGGTTTTGATGATGCCGCATGCGAGCAGTTGCGAAAGGCTGCATTGTTGCATGACATCGGAAAGATTGGAATTCCGGATCGGGTATTAAACAAACCGGGACGATTAACGGATGAAGAATACGAGATCATGAAATCCCATGTGGTAAAGGGTGCCGAGATTCTCAAGAAATTTACGCTGGTGGAGAACGTCCAGGAAGGTGCACTATATCATCATGAACGGTATGATGGCAGAGGATATGTACATGGATTAAAGGGCGAAGAGATTCCGTTAAATGCAAGAATTATAGGAATTGCAGATGCATTTGATGCAATGACGGCTAACCGTGTTTACCGGAAAAAATTAGACTTTGATTTTGTGATCGGAGAATTGAAGAAGGGAAAAGGAACGCAATTTGATCCGGATCTGGTAGACATTATGTTGCAGCTCATTGAGGAAAAACAGATTGATGTGGAACAGCTTTATGCGGATCGACCAACAGAGGAAGATGGGGAGGGGCAGAAATGAAACGGATTTATGGAATTACGATAATTACTGCGGTCACGGTGATTCTTGCTGTTGTAGGATTATATAGATTTTTTTGGCAGGAGGATGAAAGCCGGACGATCAAGGCAGGTTTTGTATATGTAGGAGATGCCAGTACGGCATATACCAGTAATTTTATGGATGCACAGGAAGCAGTGGACAATGCGTTTGGTGACAGAGTAAAGACAATTGCCAAATATAACGTAGCGGAAGGTGCAGAGAGAGAATCCATTGAAGAACTGGTGGAAGAAGGCTGCGACATTATATTTGCGACCAGCTACGGATATGAAACGGTGACAAAGGAACTGGCAGAGAAATACCCTGATGTTCAATTCTGTATGGCAACAGGAGACAATGCAAATTCGGATACGGTGCTGGAGAATTATCATACGTTTATGGGTGCGATATATGAGGGAAGATATGTATCCGGTGTTGTAGCAGGAATGAAACTACAGGAATTAATAGAGAATGGAACAATTACAAAAGAACAGGCAAGACTGGGATATGTCGGAGCGTATCCGTATGCAGAGGTTATTTCCGGATATACTGCATTCTTGTTGGGTGCACGTTCAGTGGTGCCGGAAACAACGATGGAAGTATGTTATACTGATACATGGAATAATTATTTGAAGGAAAAGAAATGCGCGCAGGAATTGATCGAGGATGGATGTGTGATCATTTCGCAGCATTCCGATACGGCAGGTCCTGCGGTTGCATGCGAA
Source organism: Lachnospiraceae bacterium (assembly GCA_050873485.1). Classification (GTDB taxonomy): domain Bacteria; phylum Bacillota; class Clostridia; order Lachnospirales; family Lachnospiraceae; genus CAG-590. The sequence continues at coordinate 14,937 of JBNMIW010000004.1, forward strand.
CAGACCGATGCATCGACTCCGGTGTATCTGGTAGGGTATAATCAGAGTATGGCAGAACTGGCACCTACAACTTATTTGACAGGGGCAAAGATCAACTGGGTTCCGTATATGAAACAAGCGGTACAGGCGGTATTGGAGCAGAAAAGAATAGAAGATGTCGTTGTTGGAAATGTGAATGGTCAGGATATTGGAGCAGGATTTGACGAAGACTGGGTGCAGATGTTAGAATTAAATGAGGTAGTTGCTGCACCGGGAACAAAAGAGAAGATTGCGTCCGTTATTGAGCAGTTGAAGAAGGAGCAGATTAAGGTGTTTCAAGGAAATTATATTGGTGTTAATCCGGAGAATGTATCGGATACTTGTGATTTGAGAAAGGGGTATCCGGAAAATGCTCAAAGTTCAGCACCAACATTTTATTATGTCTTGAAGGATATAATTGATATAAAGGAATCAGATAGGTGACGGCTTTAGTCAGAAGCAGCACAAGGAAATTGAGGAGTAAGATATGGAAAGCCAGATTGTTTTTAGTGAATATTACACACAGTTTTTAGAAAAGTTATTTTTGCCGGCAGAGAATATGGAGCAGTGTGAGCAGAATGCAAAAGATGCGGTTGCAATATTGGCACCGTTTATTCGGTTGGGTAAGGTAGAAGTGATCATGGAGACGCCGGCGAGCAAGTTGAGAACAAGAGAAGAACATCGACGTATCATTTTGCATGATCTGGGAAACAATGTGGGAGAAGATGTGTGTGCATTACGGTTTGAATTGCCGGATCGGGGCAATGTATGCATTTATTTATATCCATCGGGACAGATGCCATTTTCGGATGAGGAAAGAAGGGTACAAAGCCTGGTTGGAAAACAGATTTTTACCCAGTTTAGCAGAGTTATAATGCAGGGATTTCTTGTACATGTACTTAATACAGATATGGCAACAGGAGTAGCCAATCAGGAATCGTTTATGCAATTTGTCATATCGTTAATGCAACGGCAGATGTTAAACAATTACCATGTATTGTTCTTTAATATTCATAATTTTAAATATGTGAATAAGGTATTTCCGTATGCAGAAGGGGATGTTATCTTAAGGAAATACGCAACTTATGTAAAAGAACAGATACAAGGAGATGGATTAGTTGCCCGTTTAGGTGGTGATAATTTTGTTGCTTTAGTCCGGAATGAACATGTAGAGGAATATATACATATGTTACAGAACGTGAAGATAGCGCATGCGACACCGGAGAAAAAGAAAGAATTTATTTTTGGTGCAACAATCGGGGTATCTTCTCTTGAGACCGTTGCAGCACCACGGGATGTATTGGCACACGCAAGTATTGCATATCAGGCTGCCAGAATCCGGGGTGTTGGTACACTGGTGTATTATTCGGAAGAGATTCATAAGAGACTGATGGCGAACCAGACGATTATTTCCCAATTTGTGCCGGCGTTAGAGGCTGGTGAGTTTGTTGTGTACTACCAGCCAAAGGTGAATATCAGTGATCGAACCCTTTACGGAGCGGAGGCACTTGTGCGTTGGATGCATGAGGGAATATTGATTCCTCCAATGCAATTTGTGCCGCAGCTTGAACGCGAAGGAAGCATTTGTAAGTTAGATTATTATGTGCTGGAACAGGTTTGCAAGTTTCTTCAAGAACGAAAAGAACAAGGAAAAGAGCAGATTTGTATTTCTGTGAATTTCTCTAGAAAGCATTTGGAAGAAGATGATATGGTAGAGCGGATTGTAGCTATTGTTGACCGTTATGGAATTGAACATCAGTATATTGAAGTGGAACTCACAGAGAGTGAAGATTTCCAGAATTATGAGATTATGTCACATATAGTAAATGGATTAAGAGATCAAGGCATTGGTACTTCTATTGATGATTTTGGAACGGGATTTTCATCTCTGAATATGATTAAGAAGGTAGATCTGAATGTGATCAAGATAGATAAGTCCTTTATTCCATTAGAGATGGAATATCCGGGAAAGCAGAAGGATATGATTATGTTTGCGGGTATTGTTAATCTTGTAAAGCAGCTTGGAAAAAAGACAATTGCGGAGGGTGTGGAGACAGAAGAGCAGCTTGCTTATCTAAGAGAGGTTGGATGTGATATTGTGCAGGGCTATGTATTTGATAAACCGCTTCCTCAACCGGAATTCGAACAACGATTAGAGAGAGGATATTCTTCTTGCACAGCGTAAGTTTTTCAGAGATAACGTGGATGGCACATACCCGTTTTACTCACGCTGTGAAAGGGGAAAAATGCATTGCCGAATTCAGCAAATTCTGCTACTATTAAGGAGTACAAATAGTTAATGGAGCAGACTCTTATCGTCAACGCTTAACGCATAACGGCATCAAGTGTGGCGGTAATTTTATGGATGATTATGCGTAATGAACAGACGAATAACTTATGATAATGTAGATGTGTCGATTATTTCATGACGTTGCTTTACCATTATATATTCGTCGTCCGTCCTCGTCCATAAAGTTAGGGGAGTCAATGGGAAAGGAGTAGGACTATGGGATTTTTGAAAGGAAAGACAGCCATCATCACAGGTGGCGGAAGAGCAGTACTTAGTGACGGAAGCTGTGGTTCTATTGGTTACGGAATCGCAACAGCATATGCAAAAGAGGGGGCGAATCTTGTTCTTACCGGACGTAATGTACAGAAATTAACGGATGCAAAGGACGAATTAGAGAGCAAATACGGAATTAAAGTACTTCCTGTACAAGCAGATGTCAATGCGGGAGCAGATAATGAAGCGATTGTGAATCATGTGGTAGAGGAAGCAATCAGGGAGTTTGGCAGAATTGATGTTCTGATCAATAATGCACAGGCATCTGCTTCCGGTGTTACATTGGCAGACCACACAACAGAGCAGTTTGACCTTGCTATTTATTCTGGATTATATGCTGCATTTTACTATATGAAAGCATGTTATCCACATTTGAAGGAGACAAAAGGAACAGTTATCAACTTTGCTTCCGGTGCCGGATTATTTGGTAACTTTGGTCAGTGCGCATACGCAGCAGCCAAAGAGGGAATTCGAGGACTTACCAGAGTGGCAGCTACCGAGTGGGGCAAGGATGGCATTAATGTCAATATTATTTGCCCGCTGGCGTGGACGGCACAGCTTGAGAATTTTGAGAAAGCATATCCGGATGCATTCAAGGCCAATGTTAAGATGCCTCCAATGGGGCACTATGGAGATGTGGAGTTAGAGATTGGACGTCCATGTGTACAATTAGCATCCCCTGACTTCAAGTATATGAGTGGCGAGACCATTACCCTTGAGGGTGGAATGGGTCAAAGACCATAAGCACTTATCCTGGGGCAAGGAGTTACGATATGTTGTTGATGAGAGAAATGCGACAGGTACAGGGCTTGACGGAGAGGGAACGGGATATCTGCAATTATATTTTGGAACATCCTGAACAGGTAGCTGTACTGTCGTCAAGAGAACTTGGTCATGTGACATTCACCAGTGCGGCATCTGTCACACGGTTTTGCCAGAAGATGGGCTGTAAGGGATATCCGGATTTTCGGCTACGTTTTGTCAGTGAGTTGAAACTGACGGATGCAGAAGCGGAAGAGAAGATTAAGATTGAAGAGCAGGAAAGTGTGGTTTCTCTTGTGAAGAAGATCAGCGGCTTGGAAGCGAAAGCGGTAGAAGAGACGCGCAAGGCGTTATCACTCGAACAGATGATGCGTATCCGCAAGTTGATTCATGAAGCTGCCGCAATTGATTTTTATGTGTATGATATGAATGTGCATCTGGCACAGTATGGATGTTCGCAGATGTTACATGCGGGTAAGCTTGCATATACGCACATTGCAACGAATGTGCAGGAGCTGCAGGCATTGATCGCACAGGATAATCATTTAGCAATTGTAATCAGTCATACCGGTGAGAATCTTCGGTTGGGAGAGATCATTAAGACACTTCGAAGAAAGCATACAAAGACGATTGTGATATCGGCATATAAGAACCGGACGCTTTGCAACATGGGTGATGAGTTTATCTATGTGGCATCGACAGAAGGGGCAGATGAGTTCTGGATGTCTACTTTTTTCTCTTCTGTAAAGTATGTGTTAGACATCTTCTATGGCATGGAATTCAGCCTGAATTACGAGAGCAATATGAAACTGAATGCAGAATATGAGAAGATTGGAAGGGATAAGTTGTGGGGACTTTCCGGAGAGGTCTGATCATTATTCTATAAGGCATAAGATAGCTGGAGACATATGGAATAAAGGATAGAAAAAGTATCATAGATATGGCTGTCTCTGCAGGATAGTATCAGAATCTGGAACAGTGTTTGATTTAATTGAAACACTGTTTCAGATTTTTTATATTTTGGTAAACTTTTTTTGAAACATTTTACCAGTCGAACGTGAAACGGTTGTATTCATTTGGATATTTTTGTATAGTTACCTTACTAAGAAATGAGTACGAAATGCGCGCAGGAACTCAGGAGAAGAAAAGAAGATTTACATACCCTGTGGGGTGGATGGAAAGGAGTGTTTATCATGGCTCAGACTCAGGTAAGAGACTATGCAAAGCTTGCAGCAGACATTATCACTGCTGTTGGCGGAGAGAAGAATATTTCAAATATAACACATTGTGCAACCAGATTACGGTTGGTATTAAAGGAGACACCGGCAGATGCAGAGGCAAAGATTTCAACCATGCCGGGTGTTATCACAGTCGTTCAGAATAACGGACAGTTTCAGGTAGTAATCGGAACACATGCGAAGGACGTGTATACACATGCAGCAGATATTTTACAGATTGGTGATAATGGTATCGAAGGTGAGGACGCACCAAAGCAGGGAACCGTGAACCGGATCATTGCAACGATGTCAGCCGTATTTGCACCATTTGTATATATCCTTGCAGCAGCCGGTATCTTACAGGGTTGTTTGATCCTGATCAACCTTGCAGCACCTTCTTTTGCAAACACAGGAACTTATGAAGTATTAAGCTTGATGTCATGGGCGCCATTTACTTTCCTGCCAATCTTTATTGCAGTAACGGCATCGAAGCATTTTAAATGTAACCAGTTTGTTGCAATCGCTTGTTGTGCAGCATTAGTCAGCCCTTCCTTAACAGAGTTAGCAGGAAGAGTAGCAGAGGGTGAGACGATCCGGTTGCTTGGTATGAAGTTGGCAGAGACAACTTATACTTCTTCTGTATTGCCGCCGTTGTTATTAGTATGGGTACTTTCTTATCTGGAGAAGTTCATTGAGAAACATCTTCCAGATGCAGTAAAAGCATTATTTACACCGTTCCTTTGCATCCTGATCATGGTTCCACTTACTTTACTGATCATTGGACCGATCTCTACAGGAGCAGCCAACGGAATTGCAGCAGGATATAACACATTAGTTAAAGTTGCTCCACCAGTTGCAGCAGCAATCGTTGGTGGTGTATGGCAGGTAATCGTTATCTTTGGTGTTCACTGGGGTGTTACACCAATGGTTATGGCAAACTTCGCTAATCAGGGATATGATTCCTTCCAGGCATTCCAGACATGTGCTGTATGTGCACAGATGGCAGCCGCATTTGGTGTATTCTTAAAGTCAAGAAATAAAGAGACAAAGAATGTGGCATTATCCGCTGGTATCACTGGTATATTCGGTATCACAGAGCCGGCTATCTACGGTGTAACCTTAAGATTCAAGAAGCCTTTCATCTGCGGATGTATCGCTGGTGGTGTTGGTGCAGTTGTAGCAAGTTTCTTCCATGCAGTAAACTATGTATACGCTGGTCTTCCTGGATTATTAACTGTAGTTAACTCTATCAACAAAGATAATATGACACCATTCATCGGTGAGGTGATCGGTCTTGCGATCTCTATCATTGGTGCGATCGTATTAGTTCAGATCGTTGGTTTCGAAGATGCTCCGGAGAAGAAGGCAGCACCGGCAGTAACAGATGATACAACAGCAGCACCTGCGATTGATACAGCAGACAAGACGGTTGCAAGCCCGTTATCCGGTAACGTAATCGTTTTAACAGATGTTAAGGACGAGGTATTCTCCAGCGAAGCAATGGGTAAAGGTATTGCGATCGAGCCAAGTGAGGGCAAGGTAGTAGCTCCATTTGACGGACAGATCGTAAGCATGTTAGACAGCCACCATGCAGTAGGAATTGAAGGAAATAATCAGGTTGAGGTATTAATTCATGTAGGAGTGGATACCGTAAAGTTAAATGGTAAGCATTTTACTGCTCATGTAGCAGAGGGTGATGTTGTAAAGAAGGGTGATCTGTTGATCAGCTTCGATATCGATGCGATCAAGGCAGAAGGTTATCCGGTAACAACTCCGGTTGTTGTAACGAATACGGATGAGTATGACAACATCGCAGTATTGGCAAACGGAACTGTTACGGCAGGAGCAGAGCTTCTTCGTGCAGAATAAATGTGACAAGACAGATTTAAGTTGAATGGCAATTGCGGAACCTTTAATTCCCCTGAGTTCCGCAGTTGCCGAATAGAGATTGGAAAGAGAGGAACAGATATGGGATTACCAAGTGATTTTCTGTGGGGCGGCGCAGTTGCTGCTCATCAGTTAGAAGGTGGATGGAATGCCGGTGGCAAGGGACCAAGTGTTTCAGATGTACTGACAGCCGGTGCACATGGAGTTGCCCGTCGGATTACAGATGGCGTATTAGACGGTGAGAATTATCCAAACCACGAGGCAATTGATTTTTATCATAGATATAAAGAGGACATTGCATTATTTGCAGAGATGGGATTTAAATGTTTCCGTACTAGTATTGCATGGACCCGTATTTTCCCAAACGGAGATGAGGATACTCCGAATGAGGAAGGCTTACAGTTTTATGATGATATGTTTGACGAGTTGTTGAAGTATGGAATTCAGCCGGTGATCACATTAAGTCATTTTGAAATGCCATATCATCTTGCCAAAGAATACGGCGGCTGGTACAACCGTAAATGTATCGATTTCTTTGTGAAATATGCAGTTACCGTTATGGAACGGTATAAGAATAAGGTAAAATACTGGATGACATTTAACGAGATCAATAACCAGAGTAATACACATGCAGATATCTTTGGATGGACCTGCTCCGGTGTGAAGTTCTCAGAGTATGATAATCCGGAAGAAGTGATGTATCAGTGTGCACACCATGAATTGGTGGCAAGTGCTTTGGTTGTAAAGAAGGGGCATGAGATCAATCCGGACTTCAAGATCGGATGTATGTGTTCCTTTGTACCATTTTACCCATATTCCTGTGATCCGGAGGATGTAATGACAGCGGTTGAGTCTATGCATGAGAGATACCATTTCTCGGATGTGCATGTAAGAGGTCATTATCCGGCGTTTACGAAGAAATATTGGGAGCGTAAAGGTTATCAGATCAAGATGGAGCCGGAAGATGAGAAGATTCTTGCAGAAGGCAAGGTAGATTATCTTGGTTTCAGTTATTATATGACCAATACAGTAAAGGCAGATGCAGTCAAGGATACCGCAGAGACTATGGATGGAAGTTCTGTTCATTCCGTTGCAAACCCTTATATCAAGGTAAGTGACTGGGGCTGGGCGATCGATCCGACCGGATTGCGTTATGCATTGAACAGCTTATATGAGCGCTATGAGATTCCGTTATTCATTGTAGAGAATGGATTTGGTGCCATTGATGTGAAGGAAGCAGACGGAACCTGCAATGATGACTACCGTATCGCATACCTTAGAGCACATATTGAGGCAATGGAAAAGGCAGTCAACTATGATGGCGTTGACCTGATGGGTTATACCCCATGGGGATGCATCGATCTGGTATCCTTTACAACAGGTGAGATGAAGAAACGTTACGGTTTCATTTATGTAGACAAGAACAATGATGGTAGTGGAACCTTAGAACGCAGCAAGAAACGTTCTTTTGACTGGTATAAGAAAGTAATTGCAAGCAACGGGGAAGACCTTGACGCATAAACGATTGCAAAGGATGATGCGGGTAGAATGCACAATGCGTTCTGCCCGTTTTGTATTTACAGATCGGGAAATGTTGGTTTGGCCGATTATGATGAGATAAGTACAGATTCGTACTGGCTCGGAATTGGAGGATGAAAGTTTGATTACGGAATATTTTAAGAAACTGGATTGGAAACGTGTTGTAGTGATGTGTATTGGAACAATATTTATCTCCATGGGAGTTGCCATCTTTAAGTTTGCGGCATTAGGAAATGATCCGTTTAATGCGATGGCAATGGCGTTAGGTGGATGCACTCCGATCGCATATGCTAACTGGTGTATTATTGTAAATGGCGGCTGCTTTTTGATTCAGCTTGTATTCGGACGGCATTATATTGGATTGGGAACGGTTGTCAATGCACTTTTTCAGGGATACATAGTAACATTCTTTTATTTCCTGTTTACTTCCTATTTGCCGGCACCCGGGAGCTTGTGGGTAAAGCTTCTTGTAATGTGTATCGGTGTGATTGTATGTTGTCTGGGTATTTCACTATATCAGACAGCAGATGTTGGGGTTGCCCCATATGACAGCATCTCCTTAATCCTGACAGAACGGTTTAAGAAAGTACCATATTTCTGGTGCAGAATATCCAATGATGCCATTTGTGCCATTGTTGCGTATGTAACAGGTGGATTGGTTGGAATCGGAACAGTTGTATGTGCATTTGGGCTGGGATCTGTGACACATTTTTTTAATAAGCATTTTACGGAACCACTCTTTGCACGTCTAGAGAATTAATCCCCTTGCACAGCGTGAGTGACGGACGCACGAAGCATTAAGTTATGAACCGGTTGTTTTGGATATAACATTATCATCGCAGGCACGCTCTCGCTACTCATCGCTCGCAACGGTACTAGGC
>JBNMIW010000005.1:0-23123 GCA_050873485.1 Lachnospiraceae bacterium
CGGTACTTGGCGAGGTATTTTCGAGCCTAGTACCGTTGCGAGCGATGAGTAGCGAGAGCGTGCCTGCGATGATAATGTTATATCCAAAACAACCGGTTCATAACTTAATGCTTCGTGCGTCCGTCACTCACGCTGTGCAAGAGAAAAGAAGTTGACATGTAAGGAAATTGTTCTTATAATAGTTACCGATGATAATTAACGGAGGTAATCAATGTGAAGCCGGATAAGATTAAAAGGATGCTGGATGCCTGTTATAAGGCAAAACGGATTCGTGAGATGCTCCCGGAATTGCCAAAGGGTGTGGCACCAGCGTATATTCAGTATATGGATGTGATACATCATTTACAAGAGGGAAAGGAACATGTGCGGATATCGGATATCAGTGATTATCTGAAACTGCCACGCCCCGGTGTGACACGGACAGTGAAAGAGATGGAGGAGAAGGGATATCTTAAGAAGATCTCTTGCGAAGAGGATGCCAGGGTGACCTATATCAGTATCACAGACAAGGGAGAGCAATTATCGGTGAAATACGACAGGGATTATTACGATTGGCTGTCTCAGTACATGGATGGTATATCCGAGGAAGAGGCAGATGGTATGATTGCTACAATTGATAAGTTTTACAAAGTGATGAGCGAAAGGAGAAAGAACATTGAGTGACTCAAAGTCAGATTTTACACAGGGTAGTATACTTGGAAAATTGGTACCATTTATGATGCCAATCTTAGGAGCTTTGATCTTACAGGCTGCATATGGTGCGGTAGATCTTTTGGTGGTGGGACGGTTTGGTTCCACGGAGGGACTTTCAGCAGTATCAACCGGAAGTCAGGTACTTAACCTGGTTACGTTTGTGATCACACAGTTTGCAATGGGAATTACGGTGTTGATCGCACGATATATTGGGGAGAAGAAGCCGGAGCAGATCGGAGCGGTGATCGGAGGAACAACGATTATATTCGCCATAATATCGGCAGTGCTATTTGTTGTTATGATTACATTAGCACGCCCGATCTCTGTGTTGATGCAGGCACCAACACAGGCAGTACATCTGACTTCGGTCTATGTTCGGCTATGTGGTGGAGGAATCTTTTTTATTGTTGCGTATAATGTGTTAGCTGCTATTTTCCGTGGATTGGGAGACAGCAGATCTCCGTTGATCTTTGTGGCAGTAGCATGTGTTGTCAATATTGTTGGCGATCTTTTGCTGGTTGCAGGACTTAATATGGATGCGGCAGGCGCAGCGATCGCAACCGTTGTGGCACAGGCGGTCAGCGTGGTGTGTGCATTGGCTCTTCTTGTAAAGAGGAATCTTCCATTTCAGTTCACACGACAGGATTTTGGCATCAGTTATCATTGCAGGAGAGTCTTTCAGATCGGATTACCGTTGGCATTGCAGGAGTGTTTGACACAGCTTTCTTTTCTGGCTTTATGTGCCTTTGTCAATCGTCTTGGATTAGCTGCTTCATCCGGTTATGGAGTGGCATGCAAGCTGGTTAATTTTGCTATGCTGATTCCAAGTTCGCTGATGCAGTCCATGGCATCCTTTGTGTCACAAAATGTGGGCGCAGGGAATGAGAAGCGGGCTAAGAAAGCAATGTTTACCGGTATGAGCATCGGACTTGTGATCGGTTGTGTTGTCTTTGTATTTATTCTGTTTAAAGGAGATCTGTTAGCGGGATTATTTACAACGGATAAAGATGTAATACAGCATGGATATGATTACCTGAAAGGATTTGCACCGGAGACGATCGTTACGGCGATTTTGTTCTCGATGATTGGTTATTTTAACGGTCATGATAAGACATTGTGGGTTATGTTGCAAGGGTTGATCCAGACATTACTGGTTCGGTTGCCGTTAGCTTATTATATGAGCATACAGCCAAATGCGAGTCTGACGAAGATCGGACTTGCCGCTCCGGTTGCGACCGCATTTGGCATTATAATAAATGTGATATATTATATGGTAATGAATCGAAAAGTTCGGAAGTCGGACAGCCCAGTAGAAGTAAAAAATTAACACCTATAATGGGATGGTTTCTTATGTAGGGGTAAAGCTTATAGAAAAAATAGAAAAAAGAAGCTTGACAACGATTGAAGAATATTATAACATAACGGTGTTATGTGGTTCTGGAATGGGGGATTTGAATGAAAGATGAACGGGAAACCAAGGACAAATTATTGATCAGTGCGAAGCAGGAATTCCTAGAGAAGGGATACCAGAAAGCATCCTTGCGGAATATCTGTAAGAATGCAGGCGTTACAACGGGAGCGTTATATTTCTTCTTTCAGGATAAGGAAGATCTGTTTGCATCTATCGTACAGCCGTCATTAGACCGGATCATTGCAATGCTGTCCCAGCATACGAAGCAGGAATTAATGGAGTTGCAGAAACATCCGGATGCACGGGAAGATAATATGCAGGATGACATTGTAGCAAGTAAGGTGATATTGGATGCGCTTTATGGAGATTACGATAACATTTTGCTGATTCTTACGAAGAGTCAGGGATCGAGATATGAGCATTGCGTGGACGAGTTTGTGGATATGCTGCAGCAAAGCTACCGGATACTATCGGTGGAACAGGCGAAGCAGATGGGAGTGAAGCCACCGGATGATTATACACTTCACTGGGTATCGCATATTCAGATTGATGCATTTGTGCAGTTGATCCTGCATGAGAAGGATAAGAAGAAAGCGTTAGAGCATCTAGACAGTATCCTGCGGTATCTGTTAGCAGGCTGGATGGCACTATTCGAGAAGTAAGAAAGGCTATGCCTATTTGGATGTAGGCATAGCTAATATTAAACAGACAACATAACGGTGTTATGCAACAAGGCATAAGCGATTACAGATAATGTGTATATCAAATACAAATTATACAGATATAACAGTTACAGCCGGTTGTATGAAGTAAATGAGTGAAAGCATATGAAGGAGGAAGAAAGCATGTATGTAGAAGTAACGGATGTGAAGAAAAGTTATGGAGAGGGAGGCAGTTATATTCAGGTATTGAAGGGAGTTTCTGTCGGTGTTGAGAAAGGAAAGATGTGTGTTATTCAGGGAACCAGTGGTTCCGGTAAATCGACACTGCTTAACTGTATCGGCGGTCTGGACGTTGTAGATTCCGGTTCCATCAAAGTAGATGGAAAAGAGATGGTCGGATTGAAGACCGATGCCCTGTCAGATTACCGGAGAGATTATCTCGGATTTATCTTCCAGTTCTATAATCTGGTGCCGAACCTTACCATTCGTGAAAACATACAGGTGTGTGAGTATTTGACCGACAATCCGTTAGATATGGATGAGCTGTTAGATATCTTAGGTCTTACCGAACATCAGAATAAATTTCCTTCCCAGTTGTCAGGTGGACAGCAGCAGCGTTGTGCCATTGCAAGAGCGTTGATCAAGAATCCAAAGCTGCTGCTTTGTGATGAGCCGACCGGTGCACTGGATTCGAAGACCTCGCGGGACATCCTCATTTTGTTGGAAAAGATCAATGCACAGTATGGAACAACCATGATGATCGTTACACATAATAATGCGATCAAGGATATGGTAGACCAGGTCATTATATTAAAGGATGGTCAGATCAGAAAGAATTATTGCAATGAGGTGAAAGTACCAGCAGCAGAACTGGAGGATTTGTAGAATGCAGAAAGTATTACGGAAGCGAATCATAAGAGATCTGAAGAGTAATCTTGCCAGATACATAGCTCTTGCATTTTTGATCATTCTCAGTATGTATCTGGTAGTCAGTCTGGTGGGAGCTGCCGAGACGATCATCCGTGGCAGTCAGGAATCCGATCAGAAGTTAGGCGTGGAGGACGGACAGTTTTCTCTGTTTGTACCGATGAACAAGGAAGAATGGGATAAATTAGCAGATGACGGAATTACATTGGAGAAAATGTTCTTCTTAGATTATTCTGTTATGAAGACGAAGACATTGCGGGTATTTCAGAATAGGGAAAAGATCGATCAGATCGCCCTGTGTGATGGGGAGTATGCCAAGGCAGAGGATGAATTGGTATTAGAGCGTAAATTTGCGGAGAAAAATGAGATTAGGGTAGGAGATACCTTAGAACTTGGTGGACGTACTTTTATAGTTACTGGTATCGGAACGGTGCCGGATTATAACAGTGTTCTGAAGTCTCTCGCAGATACCAGTTGTGATACGTTGAACTTTGGTCTTGCTTTTGTAACAAAGGATATGTACAAGATCCTGCAAAAAGAGGGCAAGAGTGCGAAGTCGGAGGAATATTATTATGCATATCATTTGAATGGGAAAATGACCGATGACGAGTTGAAGGACAGATTGGAAGATCTTGAGTTTTCTGCGGATGATGTAGAAGACGGGTTCTTTCAGGAATACTGGGATCGGACAATCGGACAGAAAGATGAATTGCAGGATGGAATTCAGGAACTGTTAGATGGCAGCAAGGAATTGACGGATGGCTTAGACGAGTTAAGTGGTCACAACGATGAATTGAAGGATGGTGCACAGGAGATATTTGATTCTTATCTGTCTGAGGCAAACAGTGCACTTAGTGGATATGGAGTTGGAACTTTAACTGCGGATAATTTTGAATCTGTATTGCAGAAAAAAATCGACAATGAGAGCAGTGCGATTGTGAAGATCTCTATGCGGAATCTGTTAAAGACTTTGCAGGGATTACAGGAGTTCTCGGATGGTATTGAGGATTATACAGATGGAACAAAGGAAGCTGCGGACGGTTCGGTAGAATTACAGGATGGAATACAGGCATTAAAGGACGAGACAGATGATATGATCGATGAGATCTTTAACGCCGATGCAAGCAATCTGTTGTCTTTTGTGAAGGCGGCTGATAATGTACGAATCCAGGCGGCAGCAGGGGATCAGGAGTTGAACCGCAGTGTCGGTACGATAGCCGGTGTGATCATTTTGATCCTGATTGCCTATGTGCTTTCTGTATTTGTTGTACATTCGATCGATCAGGAAAGTGCCGTGATCGGTGCCCTGTATGCATTGGGAGTGAAGAGCAAAGATCTGATGCGGCATTACATTATGTTGCCAACGGTATTAGCCGGTATTGCCGGTGTGATCGGAACGATGCTTGCGTATAGTAAGTTAGGCGTACAGAATCAGATGGTAGACTGCTACAATTATTATTCCCTTCCGGATCTTGATGTGATTGTTATGCCATATCTGTTAGTTTATGGTGTGATCGTACCACCGGTGGTATGTCTGATCGTTACCAGACTGGTTATCCGGAAACGTCTGGCAAGACCGGTGCTTACCCTGTTAAAGAATGAACAGAAGGTAAGTGCAGGGAAAGATGTGAAGTTAAAACATATGAAATTCATGCGGTTATTTAAGATTCGACAGATCATCCGTGAGCGGCGGACTGCATTTACGGTTGTATTTGGTATGTTTGTCAGTCTCCTGCTTGCAGTCATGGCATTGGAGATCTATGTATATTGTGATGAGGTAAATAAAGAGTATGTCGAGGATACGAAGTATGAATATATGTATACCTATAAGTATCCGAGTGAGGAACCGCCAAAGGGTGGATACAAAGCATACGCAAAGACATTAAAGAAGGAGATTTACGGCTATACCTTTGATGTTGCAGTTATGGGAATTACGGAAGACAATCCGTTCTTTGATGTTACCTTTGCGGATACAGTGAATCAGGTAACGATCAGTTCTTCCATTGCATATAAGTATGGTTTGAAGGTCGGGGATACCTTTACCTTAGAGGATACTGAGGCAGATCAGTTATATGCCTTTGAAGTACATGAGATCACGCAGTATGCACCGAACTTTACCGTGTTTATGCCATATGACAAGGCAGTGGATCTGTTTGGCGAACCGGATGATTTCTACAATGTAGTATTTGCGGATCATGATCTCGGTGTGGAGAGTGGCAGACTGTATTCTACTACCACAAAAGAAGATGTGAAGAAGGCGGCAGGTATTTTCTCTGCGCAGATGCAGGGAATGATCTTTACGATCGGAGGAGTATCCATTGTAATCTTTGACATTGTATTATATCTGATGATGAAGGTTATGATCGACCGGTCATCCTTTAGTATTGCACTGATCAAGATCTTTGGATTCCGTAACAAGGAAGTGCGGAAGATGTACTTAGATGGGAATTTCTATGTTGTAGCACTTGGTGCTTTGATCTCGCTTCCGCTTGCGAAGCTGCTTATGGATGCGATGTATGAACCGGCATTTGTGCCAAATGTTGCCTGCGGTGTGGATAAGTCTTTCCCAATCTGGATGTATGTTGCGGTATTAGTGGGAATTCTGGTATTGTATTTCATTATCAATCATTTGTTGGTACACCGGATCAAACAGATGGTTCCGGCAGAGGTTCTTAAGAATCGGGAGTAAGATAGAGATTTTCGTTTATAGTGGTTTCAAAGTATGCTATCATTAAGATAGTATATTTTGAAACCTTTTTTAATTTTATAGAAAAGTTCGTTCAATAAGAGGAGAAGACATGTTAGATATTATTGTGGTAGAAGATAATAAAGAGATTGGGAAGCTGCTTTCTGATTTCTTGCAGAAAGAACACTATACAGTCAGTGTTGCCGAGACGGGAGAAAAGGCAATTGCGTTATTTGAACGATATGGAGCCAAATTAGTGATTCTTGATCTGATGCTTCCGGGCATAGATGGATTTGTTGTGTGTTCTAGAATTCGTGAGAACTCCAATGCACATATTCTGATTGCAAGTGCCAGAACACAGAAAGAAGATAAATTAAAGGGATTGAATCTGGGAGCGGATGATTATATAGATAAGCCATATGATGTAGATATTTTGTTGGCGAAGATCAATGGTATATTTAAACGAAAATATGCAAAGGAAGAATATATTTGTGGAAACATCAAATTAAATACCGTTACGCAGACCGTTTATCTTGCGGTCGGGACAGAACCGGATCGGAGCTGGCAGCCGATAGAGACAACTACAAAGGAATTTGAATTGTTGAAATTATTGATGGAAAATCGAGGAGTGACGTTGAAGAAAGAATATCTGTTTCGTACCATATGGGGAAGTGACAGTGAATCGGAAATGCAGACGTTGACTGTACATATTAAGTGGCTGCGGCACAAGATTGAGAAAGATCCCAAACATCCGGTGCATATTATTACGGAATGGGGAACGGGGTATCGTTTTGAATAAATATAGAAGATTTGTAACAGGCATTTTATTATTGGAGTTATGTCTGATCGGAATATGTAATATTGTCATAATAAGGTATGGCTTCCGTCAATCATATAAGGAATATTTTGTGGATGTCTCACGGGCAGCACAGGAAATGAGGGAAGGAACTGCGGCGAAAGACCTGGATATCGGTAAATATAGCAGCCTTTTATCTGTTCGGATATTTGATCCGGATGAAGTGTGTAATGAAGAATACCGGATAGAAGATATTAATGGTACATGGTATCGGTTCTGCTATCAGAGACAAACGGACAATCCAACGGTAATAGTTATGAATGGCATGTTAGCCATTATGTGGGTGGGATCTGCATTTATATTTTTATTGATTGGAAAAAAGATAATCCAACCATTTGGTTCAATGGAATATCTGGCAACCGAATTAGCAAAAGGGAATCTATCGGTTCCGGTAAAAGCAGAAAAAAGTAAGTTTTTCGGACGTTTTCTGTGGGGAATGGATATGTTGCGGGAGAAACTGGAATCAGACAAAATCCGTGAACTGGAATTGGAAAAGGAGAAAAAAACATTAGTATTATCTCTGTCACATGATATTCGGACACCGTTGTCCGCAATTGATCTGTATACGAAGGCACTTGCCACCAATTTGTATGATAAAGAGGAAGAACGTCAACAAGCCATTGCAGGAATCAGCAGGAATACGGAAGTAATCAATAATTATGTAGAGCAGATTGTAGAGGCTGCACGGGAAGATTTTCTGCAAATGGAAGTAAACAATGGGGAATTCTATCTTTCACAGGTGATACAATCTCTTGTTCATTACTATACAGAAAAGTTAGACCGGATTCATACAAGATTTATAGTGGAGACGGTACCGGGATGTCTGGTGTATGGTGATGAGAACCGCATGATTGAAGTAGGACAGAATTTATTAGAAAATGCGATTAAATACGGAGACGGGGAGCACATACAGGTTTCATTTTCAGAGGAAGAGGATCGTGTACTTGTGTCAATTACAAATTCCGGTTACACATTGCCGCAGGAAGAGATGGCACATATTTTTGATTCGTTTTACCGGGGAAGTAATAGTGAAAATGTAAGAGGAAGCGGATTAGGCTTGTATATCTGTAAAGAACTTCTTCACAAGATGGATGGTGAGATCTATGCCGGAACAACGAAAGATAATGAATTTACAGTTACAATAGTTTTGCGAAAGATATAGTAAGCTTGCATCATTAGATCGGGTGGGAGTGATCCTGCCCGATCTACTATTGCTTTATGGGAAAGTTGGTACTATAAAGCAAGGGTGCAAAAGAGTAGCAAACGACGCTTTGTTCTGATATATGCAGCTGATGATTTAAGGATTATTTAATAATTCTTTTGTTATGATTGGGGTAGAAAAACAGGAAGGGAGTTATCTATATGTATCTCAATATATTGAAACGGGATTTGAAACGCAATCGAACTATCAATATGATTCTGCTGCTCTTCACCATTCTGGCTACCGTGTTTGTGGCAAGCGGGTTAAATAATGTGGTAACCATACTGAATGGAACCGATTATTTTTTGGAAAAAGCAAGACTGCTGGATTATATAGTATTTACGCAGTTTGGAGACGGAGGAGTCAGAGGTATTCTGGAGCACTCAAAGCAGGTTGAAGGCTTTCGGGAGGAATATTGCATCTGGGGTTCTAATGATGATGTAACGATAAAAGGAAAGAAACTGATTACAAACAACAATACATTGTTGTTGCAGCCATTAGAAGACGATCAGTTGTATTTCTTTTTGGCGGATAATACAAGGTTAAGGAAGGTAAAGCAGGGGGAAATCTATGTTACAAGTGGGATGCTTGACAAGAATCATGCAAAAGTGGGAGACGTTCTGCGTATTCAATTACAGGGAGTAGATCTTTCATTACAGATTGCAGGAGAGATCAAGGATGCTCTTCTTGGTTCGGATATGATGGGAAATACCCGATTGATCATGAATAGTAAGGATTATCAGGTATTTGCAAGAAGTGAGAAGATAAAGCCGTATGAAGGAAGGATCTTTCATGTTGCAACGGACAATACAAAGGCACTTGCTTCAGAGTTGACGAAGGCTTCTAACATTTTGTTTAGTTCAGATCGCTCCATGATCAAAATGGCATATGTAATGGATATGATTGTGGCAATGATCGTGTTAGTGCTTAGTATCTGTTTAATTATTGTGTCGTTTGTGATCTTAAGATTTGTAATTGCATTTACCATACAGGGGGAATACCGTGAGATTGGGGTTATGAAAGCGATTGGAATTAAGAATAGCCGGATTCGCAGACTGTATATCGTCAAATATTGCGTAATGGCATGCGTGGGAGGTGTGATTGGATTCTTCGTGAGTATTCCGTTTGGTAATATGCTGATCGCATCCGTGTCGACAAAGATGGTGCTTGGAAATGACAATGGTCATGGAATTCATGCCATTGGCACGATGTTGGTTATAGTGTTAATGGTATGGGTTGCTTATCTGTGTACGGGAAATGTCAAGAAATTAACACCGGTGGATGCGATAAGGAGTGGTCAGACAGGAGAACGCTATCAGAAGAAATCAGGATATCGGCTGTGCCATTCCCATGTACAGACACCGTTTTATATGGCGGTAAATGATGTGTTAAGTGCACCGAGGCGGTATCTGACAATATGGCTGGCATTTTTTCTATGTTCCATCTTTATGTTAGGAATTGTTCTGGTAGCTTCAACGGTAAGGAGCAAGAATCTGATCACCTGTTTTGGAAAGGAATCGGATATCTACATACCAGATGCAAAACTGATCAAAATGAATGTTATGACAGATGACGGAAAAGAGCAGTTAAAAGAGAATTACCGATCAATGGAAAAGGATTTGGAAGAGAAAGGAATACCGGGTAAGGTTAGTATGGAAGTCTGGTATAAATATTCCTGCGAGGTGGATGGAGAGGTTTATTCTGTTATTTTTCAGCAAAATACAGAGACAAAAACAACGGATTATCGTTATACAGAAGGAACCGCGCCGCAAAATGCAAACGAGATTGCAATCACGCCTGCCATTGGTGAACAATTAGGAGTAGGAATTGGGGACACGATTACAATTGATTTTGGAACAGAAAAAAGAAAGTGTATGGTAACGGCAATGTTTCAGTCGATGAATCAGCTTGGTAAAGTAGCAAGACTGCATGAGGACGCTCCGACATCTATGTCGTATGCCAATGCAATGATGGCATATCAGATTGATTTTGCAGATCATCCGAATGAGAAAGAGATTACAGAACGAATACAAACGATTAAGAAAATGTATGGTATCAGTGGTATTTATGATGCAGCGGGATATTGTGTAGATTGTATGCGGGTTGCA
This sequence comes from Lachnospiraceae bacterium, assembly GCA_050873485.1. Classification (GTDB taxonomy): domain Bacteria; phylum Bacillota; class Clostridia; order Lachnospirales; family Lachnospiraceae; genus CAG-590. Next base: position 10,545 of record JBNMIW010000005.1, read on the forward strand.
GATACGATGGATTCGGTGGTAGTACTTTTGCTGATCATAACAGGTATTGTAGTAATCCTTGTAACCATGCTGATGGAACGATCCTTTATATCGGCAGAACTTGGGCAAATTGCACTTTTGAAGGCAATCGGATTTACAAATAGATCAGTATGGAAATGGCATGTCTGCCGGTTTTTGTTAGTGGCAGTGCTGGCAGAATGTAGCGCCGTGGTATTGACAGTACCGGTTACAAAATTATGGTGTGATCCGATCTGGGCAATGATGGGGGCGACGGATGTGCATTATTATTTTGATCCGATCAAGATTCTGCTGATCTATCCGGGGATCATTCTTGGAATAACGCTGGTTACGATCGGAATCAGTGCATGGAAGACATGGACAATTAAGGGTGCGGATCTGGTAAATGTAGAGTAATACAATTATTGAAAGCAATGATAGATTGGAAAGGATGGGAAAAAAGATGGGAAATATATTAGAGGTAAAAGATTTGTGTAAGACCTATGTGATTGATAAACGACAGAATAATGTACTGCGTAATGTAAGTTTCGACGTGGAAGAGGGGGATATGGTTGCCATAATGGGACCGTCCGGTTCGGGAAAATCCACATTGTTGTATTCCGTATCGGGAATGGATCTTGCAACAAGTGGATCGGTCTTTTTTGATGGTCAGGATATAATGAAACTGGATAAGAACACATTGGCAAAGAAGCGGTTAGATGAGATGGGATTTATCTTTCAGCAAATGTATATGATGAAGAACCTGACGATCCTTGATAATATTCTGCTTCCGGCAATAGAGAGTAAGAAGTCGAAGGAGAGCCGGGCAGAGAAGGTATCCCGTGCGGAAACATTGATGCGAAAATTATCTATTATTGAAGTGGCGGATAATGATATTAATGAAGTGTCTGGAGGACAGTTGCAGCGCGCCTGTATCTGCCGGAGTATGATCAATCATCCGAAGCTGTTGTTTGCGGATGAGCCGACAGGTGCGCTTAATCGGGCATCCTCTACGGAAGTGATGAATGAGCTGGTTCGTTTAAATGAGGAGGGAACCACAATCATGATGGTGACACATGATGCAAAAGTGGCATCACGCTGTAAGCGGGTATTCTATATTTTAGATGGTACAATTAAAGGAGAATATACAGCGCCAATGGATGAAAAGTTGTCAGATATGGACCGGGAACGAAGATTGAATAACTGGCTGTTAGACTTTGGCTGGTAGAACCGATGCCGGAGTATTTTCTAAAAGAGGGGAGTGATCTTATAAGATCACTCCAACTAATGCGGTAAGACCGCCTACGATCACGGACAATGGCAGGGTTGACACTAATCCAATGAAGAACCATTTCCAATGGAATGCATAATCATGATACGCAGCTGTCATATCTTCGGTTCCGGGAATCACCCACCATTTTGAATGACAGAACCAGACGGAATCAATAATCAAAGCATCAAATAAAGAAAATGCATTAAAGAAAAGATATGATTGCAGGAAACCGGCAAGGAAACCGCGTTCTTTATTGATGACGCAGATGATCACAATACAAAGAATACCCATGACAAGGATACCAACGGATTTATTTTTCTTTGCATGCGCATCCAATTCCTCCTGCGTAATAATGCCGCGTTTAATTGCACGTTCCTGAATAGCTGGTGGATAGTTGTACAGCTGGTAGGTTGCGCCTTCGATCTTGAATAAGATAAATAAGAAAGCGGAATACAACAGGGTATAAATGAGTGCTTCAATTGCTAATTTTGTTATCATACGAATTCTCCTTTTTACAATGTTTCTATGAAACGTCTGGTGGCGTTCGCATAGGCGTCTACTTTGAATAAGGTTGCAGTGTGTCCTCCATCGACACGTTCGATCTTAGCACGCGGCATACTGTTGATGAGATCTTTTTGTGCCGCCTCAGAAAATGCTTTATCCTTTTTAGGGAGAACTAACAGCGCACGGTCATCAAATTTGGCATAGTCGGCGGGTGTCATAAAGGTAAGCCGTGCAATATCGATCAGTAACGTGGTCATATGCACATCAAATGCTTTTGTGTACTGATGGTATACCCAGGCAAAGAAATCCTCCATATAGATGCGGTCGGAATCGGCTTCATTTTCCAATCCGACCTGTTTTTGGGATATCCGGATGGAAAGTTTTCGAACCCAGGAGTACGGAACGATCTTCATTAATGAAAGCATAATCCCGTAGGAACCGTACTGTTTCTTAAGATCGGCTACACTTGTCTCGGAAAGACTACAGGTAGAATACAGACAGACACCGGCAACCTTTTCCGGTGCAATACGGGCTATGATCTGTGCTAAAAAGCCACCTAATGATGCCCCGATGTAGATGGCATTATCTAAGTGTAATGCATCGACTAAATGAAGGATGTGCCGGGACAAACCTTCGATTGTATTAAGTTCCATTGGATAGTCCATGGTCAGAATTCGATAATCGGATTCCATCTTTAAGATATGATTCAGCCATACCGCAGAGATTCCGGTTCCACCTACAAGATATACGAGTGTGTATTTGGAAGCGTTATTTCCGCATAACAGATATTTGGTGGAGATTCCATCTACCAATATCTGCCTGAATGGATGGGTTGCTAAAAATGATTGCATTTCATTATCAAAACTCATGCGTGTCCTCCTACTATTGTGCTTCAGTGAATATAAATATAAAATATTCACTGAAAGGAATTGTAGCACGATCTATTTACGGTTGCAACCGGATAGTTGAGAATGATTATCAATATGGCTGATATTTGTGCATAAAAAATTCCGCAGCAAAGGGTAGATATTTATTATACAAATTGTGTGATAATATCCGGGATAAATTGTGCCTTGTAAGTAGTCCGTGGGAATGGTACTATAAAAGAAGCAAGGTGATGGATAGATAATAATAGTGGGAGGATATATCAACATGACGAAGAGAAAAAACAAATTTGATTTACGGTTGCTGCTGGTCGGTTCTGTATTATGTGGTTTGACAATTGTTATGCCGCACACAATTGTACATGCCACAGATGCATCGACATCAGCGACTACGGAGCAGGTATCCACAGAAACTACTACGGAGCAATCTCCCAAAACAGATGATAATTTATCTGTGGTTAAGATTAAGTCCATCGATATTGTTTCAAAGAAATCCATGAGATTAACCTGGGATAAGAATAAAAAGATGGATGGATATATCATTTATCGCAAGACAGGAAACGGGGATTGGAAGAAAGTAGGAACGTGTAAAGGCGGACAAAAGACTTCTTATACAGATAAGGGACTTACCTATAAGAAAAAGTATGCGTATACTGTTGTAGCTTATCAGACAAAGAATGGAAAGAAGATATATTCAGCTCCGACAGGGGAAGGAACAACGAAGAAACTTTCTTTTTATAGCAAATATAAGAACGGATTAAAATACTATTATGATGCGGATGGAAATGTGATCAAAGATGTCGAGGGAATCATTGGAAAACAGAAATCCTATGTATTGAAAGTCAACACATCTGCCTGCGTGGTAACGGTATATGCAAAGGATGGAAAGAAAGGTTATAAGATACCGGTGAAATCTTTCCTGTGTGCACCTGGGAAAACGAATAAGACAGGAACCTTTTACACAGGTGTGACACACCGATATTGGGTATTGTTCTATAATTCATACAGTCAATGGACGAAGCAGATCCACGGAAATATATTGTTCCATACATCGCCATATACAAAGTACCGGAATAACAAGTCATTGGATGTGAAAGAGTATAATAAGATGGGAACCAGAGCATCACATGGCTGTATCCGCTTACAATGTGTGAATATGAAATGGGTTTATGATAATTGTAAGGGTAAGACAAAGGTAGTTATTTATGAGAGTAAGAATCCGGGGCCGTTTGGCAAGCCGGAATTAGAGAAACTTCCGTCATGGCACACCTGGGATCCGACTGACCCGGCAAGTGCGAAATGGTGCAAGAAGAAAGGATGTCACTAAATCCTGCATTGCGTTTATACATCATAAATGCTATGATATACGCAAGATTTTGTTGCAAAGGAGATTATTACAATGGTAAAAATGATTATGCATGGCTGTAATGGTCATATGGGACAGGTAATTACTGAGTTAGTAGCAAAAGATTCCGATATCGAGATCGTGGCCGGAATTGATGTGGTGGATAACCGTGACAATGGATATCCGGTGTTTACCAATATTTTTGATTGTGATGTGGAAGCAGATGTGATCGTAGATTTTGCAGCGGCGGTTGCGGTAGATAATCTGTTAAAGTATAGTAAGGCAAAGAAGATTCCGGTTGTACTGTGTACAACAGGATTAAGTGAGCAGCAGCTTGCAGATGTAGAGAAGACAAGTAAAGAGGTTGCTATTTTGAAGTCGGCTAATATGTCTTTGGGAATCAATACATTACTTAAGCTGTTGAAGGATGCGGCCAAAGTATTTGGCAATGCCGGATATGATATTGAAGTGGTAGAACAGCATCATCGTCTGAAGAAGGATGCACCGAGTGGTACGGCTCTTGCGTTAGCAGATTCTGTCAATGAGGCACTTGGCAACGAGTATGAGTATGTATATGACAGAAGTACCAGAAGCGAGCAGCGTCCAGACAAGGAGATCGGTATTTCATCTGTTCGTGGTGGCACGATCGTGGGTGTACATGATGTCATTTTTGCGGGAACCGATGAGGTGATCACATTTAATCATACTGCTTATTCAAAGTCCGTCTTTGCAAAAGGTGCGATCGAGGCAGGTAAGTTCTTGGCAGGTAAGCCGGCTGGCATGTATGATATGGCAGATGTGATCGATGCACAGGCGTAATTGGATACAAGAGTGCGTCTATAGTTCTTTGATTTAACAACAGAATAGGGCAATAAAATGTGTTCTGGCATGAAGTTTGAAACCAGGACACATTTTTTGTGCAACAATTACAATAGAATCAAAATGTAAACGGTTACATGTGAAATATTACCGAAAAAGACAACAAAAAAGATAGTAATTAAATGATTTATTGTTGAAAAAGTCAAAAAACAGAAAATATATTGACAGAATTTGTGCATATGGTTATAATGCAATTAATGAAAGCGGTTACATCAGGAGGTGAGGACCATTAAGAAGAACATTACAATATCAGATATTGCGGAACGGGCAGGAGTATCTAAGGCGACAGTTTCCAGAGTATTGAATTCTCCTGACATTGTAGAAGAACATACAAGAGAGACGATCAACCAGATCATGAAAGAATTACATTATACGCCGTCCCAGACGGCAAGGAATCTTTCTATGAAGAGTTCCTCTACAATAGGAGTTATTGTTCCGGAAATCAGTAATACATTTTTTGGTGAGTTGTTTTCGGGGGTAGAAGATATCACGAAGAAGCATAATTTATCGTTGCTATATTCAAGCAATGACAATGATCAGCAATTGGACTACAAAGCATTAGATATGATGAAGATGCAGCGCGTGAGAGGATTGCTTTACATACCGGCAGTTAATTATGCCGGACTTGGAATTCTGGATAAGCTCCAACGTAAGCTTGATAGACTTGATTGCCCGGTTGTCTGCATGGATCGTAATATAGGACTTCAATGTGATATGGTTCATTTCGATGATCAGAGTGCAGTTCGAAAAGCAGTGACCGCTCTGGCAGATGTAGGACATCGGAAGATTGCGATTGTCATTGGTGAAGAAGAAAATATTCTTTCTATTCAGCGTTATCAGGGATATCTGGATGGATTGGAACAGGCAGGAATACCATTTGATGAGGACTATGTACTTCGAGGAACATATACAAGGTTATCGGGGTATCAGGTTACGAAGCGGATGATTGCACAGGAAAAGCAGCCAACAGCAGTGATTACATGTAATAACCTGTTAAGCAAAGGTTACATACAGGCTGTTTGTGAGCACACACACGGGGATATAGAGTTATATACCCATGTGGGATTGGATGAGATTGATATGATGCAGTTTTTGGGAATTCCTTATAATTGTATTCAGCGTGATGCATACGAATTGGGTCGAGCTGCGGCAGAGCTTTTGATGAGAAGGATTGAACATCCGGAGGCAGCGTATCAACACATGATTTTAAGCTCGCCGCTCATTCATCAGACATTTTAGATCAGAGATTGTCAGATAGATATATAATAACAGAGTGATTGTGATTCACTCAAACAAGTGACACAATCACTTATCATTTACCACTTAATGAAAGCGGTTACATTACAAGAAAGGATGGATAAGATTATGAAATTAGCAATGGGTTGTGATCCGGCGGCGTATCGGTTTTATCAGGATCTGGTTGCCAGAATGCGGCAGGAAGGATACGAGATTGTCGATACAGGCTGTGAATCGGAAGAGGAAGCAGATGGAGGTAAATATGCTGAAATAGCAGAGATTGTTGCCAATCAGGTAACCAGTGGAGAATGTGATTACGGAATCCTGATTTGCGGAACCGGTCAGGGAATGGCAATGGCTGCGAATAAGATCCCGGGTGTTCGTGCGGTACTGTGTTATGATGTATTCCCGGCAGTACTGAGCAAGAATGATAACAATGGCAATATCCTATGTACTGGTGCATGGTTTATGGAAAAGAAAGGGATTGATTTTACGATGGCAATGATTCATGCGTGGTTATTCTCCGGGTATACAGGAACACATGAAGATGGCATGCAGGCGTTAAGACGCCTTGATCATAAAAAATATAAGGAGGTGATATAATGGATCGTTTTCAAGAATTATCTAAGATTGCATTGGATGAATTAACTGAAGTCTTTGCAAGAATGAAGGATGAAAACGTAAGAGAGTTACTGGAAGAGATTAAAAAGGCCGATCGAATTTTTCTGTTAGGAGCAGGAAGAGAGGGACTCTCGACCAGAGAGTTTGCAATGCGGTTAATGCATTTAGGAAAGGAATCTCATTGGATATGGGATGATACAACGCCGGCTATGGGACCTGGTGATTTGTTCATATGTGCCTGCGGCAGCGCAGATGTGGCACATGAGAATACGCTTTGTGATAATGCAAAAAAAACAGGTGCAAAGCTATTATTGATCACACCATCTGCAAAAGGACATATTCTGGAAATTGCAGATAAAGTAATTCGTATTCCGGCAACTGCTTATAAGGCTGTGTACAATTCGGAAGAGGAATACGTGCCGACAGTTCAGATGATGGGTAATCAGTTTGAACAGGCATTGTTAGTATTTTTTGACGTAATTGTTATGATGCTTAGTGAGGAAATGGGAATCTCTAATGAAGAGATGGAAGCGCGGCATAGAAACATTGAGTAAAGAGAAAGGTATTTAATTTAAGGAGGACATGATTATGAAGAAAAAACTTTTAGCAATGGCATTATCATTTACGATGTTATTTAGTATGGTGGGGTGTTCGGCAGTGGATACCGGATCCTCTTCGTCAGGATCAGGAAGTAGCGACAGTGCAAAGAACACGGAGGCAACGGTAAACGAAGATCTGTTGGATGTCTCACAGTACAAATCAGATAAAGATTCATCTGACTGGACAATTGCAGTTGTTGTTAAAGATGGTACATCTGATTGGTTTAAACGGATGCAGATTGGTGTAGATGAATTTGGTCAGGCCAAGACAGTGAATGTAATCCAGAAAGGTCCGGCAAATGCAGATGCTGCTTCGCAGGTACAGTTAGTAGAAGATATGATCAACCAGGGTGTAGATGCGCTTTGTGTAATTCCGATCGATCCGGGTGCATTAGAGTCTGTATTGCAGACTGCAATGGAGAAAGGAATTGTAGTCATCAGTCATGAGGCATCAGATCTTAAAAATACGTTATATGACGTTGAAGCATTTACAGCTGAGGACTTTGGAAATACCATGATGCAGGAACTTGCAAAAGCAATGGGTGAAGAAGGCGAGTATGCACAGATGGTAGCTTATACAACATCAACCACTCATATGGAATATTCAAATGCAGAATATGCATATCAGAAAGAAAATTATCCAAACATGTCTTTGATTAATGATACCGTTCCTTCTGCAGAGTCAGACGAAAAGGTAGATACAGCATATGAGAAAGCAAAAGAATTATTAAAGGCTAATCCGAATTTGGCAGGATTCACAGGTGCGGCATCTGTTGATATCTTAGGTGAAGCTCAGGCAACAGAAGAATTAGGATTAGCGGATAAGGTGTCAATTGTTGGTGTCGGAACACCAAACGCAACAAGAGATTATGTAAAGAATGGAACAATCAGTGCTGTATGTTTATGGGATCCGGCTGCTGCAGGTTATGCAATGTGTAATCTGGCATATAAAATATTAGCAGGCGAGGAAATTAAAGAAGGTATTGATTTAGAGCAGGAAGGTTATGAAAGCGTAACGATTCAGGAAGGTGCAAACCGTTGTGTATTAGGTAATGCTCCTCTGATCTTAACCACAGATAATATTGATGATTACGATTTCTAATAATCAGAGAAACTGTAATCTTATAACTCAAAACGAAATCTCCCCCCCTATAAAGAAGTCCGGATTTTTATAGTCCGGACTTCCCAATAATAAAAGAACGTTTAGAAAGAGAGTGAGGCCAATGTCAGAAAATATTTTATGTGTGAAAAATATAAAGAAATCATTTGGCGGCGTACATGCATTGAAGGGTGTTGACTTGACAATCAAGAAAGGTGAAACCCATTGTCTTGCAGGCGAAAATGGATGTGGTAAGTCTACAATTATTAAAGTGATCTCAGGCTTTTATAAGCCGGATGAAGGCACGATTGAAATTGATGGAAAAGAGTATACGAATATGTCGACCGCAGATGCGATTGCAGCGGGAATACAGGTTATCTACCAGGATTTTTCGATATTTCCGAATTTGACAGTAATGGAAAATCTGGCATTTAACCAGGTACTTGCAGAAAAGAAAAAGTTTGTAAATAAAAAAGAGTTTAGAAAAATTGCGGAAGAAGCGGTTAAGAAGATTAATTTTGATGTGGATCTTGATGCAAGAGTAGAGACTCTGCCGGTGGCAGATAAGCAGTTGATCGCAATATCAAGAGCACTGCTTCATAATGCAAAGTTGATTATTATGGATGAGCCGACAACGGCACTGACAAAACGAGAAGTAAAGAGATTATTTGGCATTATAGAAGAATTGAAAAAGGAAGGCATTACAATTTTATTTGTTTCTCATAAATTAGACGAGGTATTTGAAATATCAGACAGTATCACTATTTTGCGAAGCGGACAAAATGTATATAAATGTCCGGCGAGTGAAATGACCGAAGAGAAATTTACCTATTATATGACAGGAAGAAATATTGATACTTCTGAGGTGAAGGAAGAAAAAGATTTTTCAAATGCGGAGAAAGTGTTGGAGGTGAAAGATCTTTCGGCAGAAGGATTTGATCATGTAAATTTTGATCTGCATGCAGGTGAGGTGTTAGGCGTAGCGGGCCAGTTAGGTTCCGGTCGTACTGAATTGAGTCTTGCGTTGTTTGGTATGTTAAAGACGACAGCGGGAAGTATTCGTATTTCAGGCGAGGACGTGAAGCTGAAAAATGTAGCAGAAGCACAGAAACATGGTATTGCGTTAGTGCCTGAAGATCGTTTGACAGAAGGTCTGTTCCTGCCGCAACCGATTTATAAAAATATTGCGGTTACAAGCTTGAAGGAATTGGCCGGTGTATTAGGGGTAGTAAAGGATGCAAAACAAAAAGAATTATCCCAACATTGGGTGGATGAGATTGGTGTAGCAACCAAAGATCATACACTAGCGGTGCAGACGCTTTCCGGTGGTAATCAGCAGAAAGTTGTTTTGGCGAGATGGTTAGCGACACATCCGAAAATATTGATCTTAAATGGTCCGACAGTTGGTGTTGATATTGGAGCAAAGTACGATATTCACAAGTTGTTAAGAAACCTCGCAAAACAGGGAATGGCAGTGTTGGTAGTTTCAGATGATGTAGCGGAGATTACGGCATTATGTGATCGTGCCTTGATCATGAAAGCCGGTAGGATGACACAGGAATTTAAGGGTGCAGATCTGACAGATGATAATCTGTATCAGGCAACGATATAGGAAGGAGTGAGAACATGAAAACGAAAATGAAAGGCATGCTAAAACAGACAGAGTTTTATGTATTTTGTATTATTGTAGTATTTGCGTTGATCATTCAGATTCGTTCCGGTCAGTTTTTTACCAGCAATAATCTGATGGATCTGGTTCGTTCTATGATCATTCCCGGAATTTATGCAATCTGTGCATTGTTAAGTTTCGTAAGTACAGGTGCGGATGTTTCCTTTCCGCTGATAGCAGCGTTATCTGCTTATATTGCAGTGGCACTTGGTAATACATATAGTTTAGGGGTAGTTCCGATCTTTTTGATCGCAATTGTGGTTGGATGCCTGATCGGATGTATTAATGGTTTCTTTATTGTAAAATACAAGTTTAACAGTTTGATCGTTACACTTGGTACCTCATCTATTTGTAGTGGTATTTTATTTGGTACATTTGAGGCAGGAAGAACTGAACTTCCGGACAAACTTTATAAGTTGAGTAAAGTTAATATTGCAACTGTAACAAATGCAAAATCCGGGCTGAGTTCTTCTCTTCCATCTGTTTTTCTGATCATGGTTGTATTGTATGTAATCGCATATCTGATCTTGAATTACACGATGGCAGGAAGAAGTGTATATGCGGTCGGTGGTGATGAGATCAGTGCGGAACGTGCAGGTATCAATGTTGGAAAGGTTCGGTTCCTTGTATTTGTTGTCAATGGTGGTATTGCAGCAATCGCGGGTCTTTGCTATGCAATGATGGCATACTTTTACCTTCCGAATGAATATGCTGGGGAAGAAATGTTAGTAATTGCTGCGGTTATTCTTGGTGGAACCCGTATGACCGGAGGCATTGGAACATTACGCGGATGTCTTCTTGGAACATTACTTCTTACAATGGTATCAAATAGTCTGATTTTACTTGGTATTTCAGTATATTGGGAAAAAGTATTTATTGGTGCAATTATCATTATTGGTACTGCGGTTTCTGCAATGCAGGCAATCCGCGCATCTAAGGCATCTGTGAAGAAAAAGGAGGTAGAGTAAATATGAATGGAGCAGAGAAAACGAAGAAAAGTATTACCTTACCTTTCGATGAAAATTCGAGGAGATTGATCATTATATTGGTTGTTTTGTTGATCATTACGGGAATTACAAAGTCAAATCAGTTTTTAAATGTTGGTAATGTACAGTCGATTGGAAAACAGCTGACAGAATATGGATTGATGTCTCTTGGAATGGGAATTTGTATGATCAGTGGAGGAATTGACCTGTCCACAGTCTATATTGCAAACCTTTGCGGTATTAGTGCCGGATTGATCATCCAGAATAACACAAGCGGAACAGCAGGGATTGTATTGGCTTGTGTAGTGGCATTACTGGTTGGTGCTGTGTGTGGAATATTTAATGGTTTTCTGGTAAGTTTTTTAAATATTCCTCCTATGCTTGCAACGCTTGGAAGTTATGAATTATTTATGGGTATTTCGATTGTGCTTTCCGGAGGAAGTACCGTATCAGCAAATGGTCAGTTTAACATTCTGTCGGCAATGACTATTTTTGGAATTCCGTTCCCGTTTATTCTGTTTTTGGTATGTACGGTTATTTTGTCCCTGATTATGAGCAAGACAAGTTTTGGTAATAAAGTATATCTTGTGGGTACAAATGCAAAGTCCGCAAGATTTGCAGGAATTAATGTGAAGATGACTACTCTTTTCTGTTATATGACATCAGGTGTTTTATCTTCTATTGCAGGCTTGGTGAGCTTATCGCGTTTGAATTCTGCAAAAGCCGATTTTGGAACCAGCTATACGATGCAGACTATTCTGGTAGCGGTGTTAGGCGGAATTAATCCGGATGGTGGGTTCGGTAATATTCCGGGTATTGCCTTCGCGGTTATTATTCTGCAGGTATTATCGTCTTACCTGAATCAGTTCCCATCAATCAGCAACTATTATCGGGATATGATCTGGGGTATAGCATTGTTGGCTGTATTGGTATTTAATATCAGTATTTCAAAAAGGCGGGCTAAGAAGGCAGCGTCAAAAGAATGACAAGGAGGAAGAGCTGATGCAACATGGAATTTATTATGCATACTGGGAACACGAATGGGATGGAGATTATCATTATTATATAGACAAAGTAGCTCGATTAGGATATGATATTCTTGAAATTGCCGCAGGGCCGCTTCCGCAATATAGCAGAGACGAATTAATTGCATTAAGGGATCATGCACGGGAAAAGAATATCCGATTGACAGTGGGATATGGACCGGCACCAGAGAATAATATAGCAAGTCCGGATTCCGTGGTAAGAGAGCATGCGATTGAATTTTATACGGATCTTTTTAAGAGAATGGAGCAGATTGGGGCAACATTGATCGGTGGAGCCTTGTATTCGTGCTGGCCAATTGATTATTCCAAACCGGTTGATAAAAAAGGAGACTGGGAGCGTGGAATAGAAGGTATGGCAAAGCTTGGAAGGATTGCTTCGGAGTGTGGGATTGAAGTGTTGGGATTAGAGTGTCTTAACCGGTTTGAGAATCATGTACTTAA
>JBNMIW010000006.1:0-22491 GCA_050873485.1 Lachnospiraceae bacterium
TATCGATGGAAAGGTAGATCTTTCAAAATACGGAATCTCAACTTTATGTTGAAAAATGTACATTGCATGTTTATAATCGGTATAGACAGAAATGATATTAAGAAAGTAAATGAGTTATGATTTTGTAGAAATGGAGCAGTTATGATAGAGATTGGAAAATGGCAGACTTTACAGGTAATCCGGAGCAAAGATTTTGGAGTGTATCTTGCTGAGAAACAGGGCGATTCCGATGCGGTATTGCTGCCTAGAAAACAGGTTCCGGAAGATTTAAAGGCCGGGGGACAGATTGAAGTATTTGTATATCTGGATTCTTCGGACCGACCGATCGCAACGGTGAATAAACCGCTGATCACATTACATGAGATTAAGAGACTGCGTGTAGCAAGTGTCGGTAATATCGGTGCATTTATGGACTGGGGACTGGAAAAAGATATTTTGATGCCATTTAAAGAAATGGTTGGAAAAGTCAGAGAAGGGAAAGAATATCTGGTGTATATGTACATGGATAAGAGCAATCGGCCATGTGTATCCATGCGGTTGTATGAGCATTTGGCTACGGATTCCCCATATCACAAAGGGGATGTGGCAGAGGGATATGTGTACCAGATAAATGAAAAGCTGGGCGCATTTGTTGCAGTAGCAGACCGGTATCAGGGATTGGTTCCGAAGCAGGAACTGCATAAGAAATTATATGTGGGAGATACGATGACATTTCATGTGAGTGAAGTAAGAGAAGACGGTAAATTGAACCTGTCACTTGGCCAGCCTGCATATAAACAGATGGAAGAGGACAGTGAGATGGTATATGAAGCAATTCTCTCATATGATGGAGTGCTGCCGTTTACGGATAAGGCATCCCCGGAGATCATTGAACGGGAGATGGGTCTTAGCAAGAATGCATTTAAGAGAGCCGTCGGACGACTTCTGAAAGAGAAACGAATTGAGATTCACGAACATTCCATTGTGATCATAGATAAAAATTAACCAAAGTTAATATTAAGGAGGATAACATTATGAACAAGAATGTAGTAAAGACAGATAAGGCACCACAGGCAATCGGACCATACTCACAGGCAATTGAGGTAAATGGTATGGTATACACTTCCGGAGTAGTACCGATCGATCCTGCAACCGGTAATGTAGTAGAAGGTGATATTAAGGTACAGGCAACAAGAGTGTTTGACAGCATGAAAGCATTGTTAGAGGCAGCGGGATCAAGCTGTGAGGATGTTGTAAAGACAACGGTATTTATCAAGGATATGAATGATTTTGCGGCATTGAATGAGATCTATGCGACATATTTTACCGGAATCTTTCCTGCACGTTCCTGCGTAGAAGTAGCAAGACTTCCGAAAGACGTATTGATCGAGATGGAAGCAATCGCACTGAAGAAATAATAAAAATTGGAGAAAATATATGGGTTTAGAAGAAGAGACAATTGCATTGGAAGAGACAGGTATTGAGAGGGAAGAGAAAGGGAAAAAAGTAGAGACTGCCATGAAACAGGCAGGTCTCTTCTTTTTCTTATTGATGATAATTGAACTTCCGTATGCACTTTTGGTCAATTATGTTCAGATGCAGTTCCATTTAGAGTATGATACATTGATCTCTGTGTTGATGACGCAGGGATATTTGCTGATCATGGCAATTGTATATATCATTGTTACGAAGAAGAGTTTTACAAAGGATCTGCATGTTCGCAAATATAAGGTGTCCACGTTTTTTCTGTCACTGGTAGTATTGATGGTGGCATCACCGATGGCGACCTGGCTGAATGTGTTAAGTCAGTTGTTTGCAAAGAATTCAACGAGTGGAGCCATTTATGACATCACCCAGAACGTTCCGGCGTGGCTTGGGATTATGATCATTGGGTGTCTGCCGGGTTTTGTAGAGGAGACGCTGTATCGTGGAATTATGTATTCTGCATTCCGGAAACGTTCCATATTAACCGGTGTGGTGATCAGTGGCCTTTCTTTTGGTCTTATGCATATGAATTTTAATCAGATATTGTATGCGATCTATCTCGGGATTGTCTTTGCGTTGCTGGTGGAGGCAACCGGATCACTGGTATCTTCGATGATCCTTCACATGATATTTAACGGACTCAATACATCGTATCTGTATCTTCTGCCGAAATTATATAATTTCCTGGGACAATTTTCTACGGAGTATGCCAACTTCAATTTGGAGACGGAGTTGTCTAAGACACCGGAGCGGGCACAGTTATATCCGATGTTAGAAGCATTGGCACCAACGGCGGTTGGTGGAATTGTGTTGATGGTATTGTTACTCAAATTCATTGCCAAATTGAATGGAAGAGAATTTACATGGCAATCAATCTGTGCCCAAAAAGAAGGCGCAGAAAATGTGAAACCGATCAATGTGTGGGTGATCTTAGGCTGGATATTCTGTCTGGTGTTTGCATGTTTGGATTTAATTGGAGGATGATAAATTGATAGAGTCGATTGGATTGACAAAGCAATTTGTAAGAACTTTAAAAAAAGGAAAAAAGGAAGAGTTCCTTGCAGTCGATCACGTTAGTTTTACTGCTGAAAAAGGTGAGATTCTGGGTGTGTTAGGACCAAATGGAGCGGGTAAGACAACATTATTGCGAATGTTAGGTTCTCTTATGGAAGCGACAGAAGGTTCTGTCCGGATCACAGACCGGGATGGCAATCAGATCACGGAGAAAGGGGAACTTAAAAAACATATCGGTTATCTGTCTGAGAATACAAAATTATATGGAAGATTTACGGTTCGTGAAATGTTGTCACTTTTTGGGGAGCTGTATGGATTTTCGAAGGCAGAATGTGAAGAGAAAGTGGCATGGATCTGTGGACTGCTGGATATGGATGAGTTTATCGATAACCGGATCGAGAAATTATCGACCGGCAGAAACAGCGGACATCCATTGCAAGATGTCTGATACATGATCCCGACAGTTATATATTTGACGAACCTACTTTAGGATTGGATATTATCAGTTCAAAGGCGATCATAGATTTCATGAAACAGGAAAAACAGCGGGGGAAAAGTGTGCTGTATTCCACGCATTATATGGAAGAAGCAGAATTTCTCTGTGACCGGATCGTGATGATCAACAAAGGAAAAGTCATGGCGATGGGAACGCCTGCACAATTGAAGGAGCAAACCGGTACCGGTAATCTGAGAGACACATTTTTTGCATTGATGGAGGGAGGAACAGTCGATGAACACGAAACAACTGAAGACTCTCTATAAGAAAGAGATCATGGATGTGATCCGGGATAAGAAAACGATTCTTACGATGGTGGTACTTCCGGTCATATTATATCCGCTTTTGTTTCTCGTTGTCATGCAGATCATGACGATGATCATGTCAACACAGGAACAGCAGACCTATTATGTTGCCTATGAGAATGTGTCAACTGAGAATCAAAAGGCATTGGAAAATTGGATCAATGGAAAAGAGGATGGGCTGGATTATGTGATCAAGACAAAGAAGTCGGAGAATCCGGAAAAAGATCTGAATGCAGAAGAGATTGATGCCTATATTACAACGTCTGTGACGGATGAACAGGTGATCTATGAAGTACATTATCTGTCGGCAGTTACCAATTCTTCGAGCGTATCCGATATGCTGAAAGAGGAGATAACGGCTTATTCTAAGAAAGTTGCAGAGGAAAATGTAGAAAAGCTTGGAATGGATGTCAAACAGGTATTATATCCGGTGGATTCGAAGCTGAAAGATCAATCAAGCAATGAAAGTTCCATGGGAAGTCTGCTTGGAAGTTTTATTCCATTTTTGCTGATCACCGGAATTATGACAGGCTGCATGTATCCTGCCATTGACATTACAGCCGGCGAGAAAGAGCGAGGGACGTTAGAGACACTATTGGCACTGCCGATCGGAAATCTGGAGCTGATCATCAGCAAATTCTTATCGGTGGCAACGATCTCGATCGTGTCTGTCTTTATCAATATATTGTCCATTGGTGGAATTGTATTTTACTTATACAAGACCGTTGTGAGTCTGTCAAAAGGAATGGGAACGTTCCGGATGACTTCCTTTATTCCGGCGATTCTGATCTCTATAATCTGTGTGGCAGCATTTGCACTGTTTATGAGTGCCGTTGTTATGTGTATCTGTGCCTTTGCAAAAAGTTTTAAAGAGGCAAATAATTACATTACACCGCTTACGTTGGTTGTGCTGCTTACCGCATATGTAGGATTTATACCAAATGTGGAACTTTCAACAAAGACAGCATTGATTCCGGTTGCGAATATCTGTCTGTTGATGAAGAATCTGATGGTGTTTAAATATGATTTTACATTGATCTTGATGGTGCTGTTCAGCAATGTGATATATGCGTTTGTTGCGGTATGGTTCTTAAGCCGGATCTACGACAGCGAATCCATATTATTTGGAGAATCCTTTAGCGGAATCAAATTATTTGAGAGAAGAAAGAATATACAAAAGGGCAGTTTGCCATCCATACAGGAAAGTATTTTGATCTTAGTTGTGGCATTATTACTGATGGTATATGCAGGCGGGGTGATGAGCTTATCCCATCCTCTTGCAGGTGTGATCGTGCCGCAATTCTTCATTGGAGTGTTACCGGTGCTTGCCTGCATCTATATCAAAGGAGACATTTGCAAGGTCTTTTCCATTAGAAAACCGGCAGTACGAAGTGTGATTGGTTCACTGGTTCTTATATTGGGAACGGCAAGTTTATCACTGTTGTTAAGTAATGTATTGAGTTTCTTTTTCAAGGAAAATAGTCAGACGCTCAATGATCAGTATCTGAACCTTTTAGATGGCGTTTCTTTCCCGGCAGCATTATTATTGATCGCATTGACACCGGCTGTCTGTGAGGAATTATTGTTTAGAGGATATATGTTTACAGCATTTCGTAACAAGATGAGTCTGCCAAAGGCAATTTTCTTTGTTTCGATTCTGTTTGCAATCAGTCATATGAGTCTGATCAAGATTTTGCCGACGGCATTACTTGGAGCAGCACTTGCATATGCCGTATATTGTTCGGATAGTATATTTACATCATCGCTTATGCATTTTTTTAATAACGGATTTTCGGTATTTGTTCTATATTATGGAGATAAAATACCGTTGTTGAAGGAAGAACAGGCACAGACCCCGTTTATTATTGTGATGGTTGTGCTTGCGGTTGCTGGTATCCCGATCGGAATGAAATTGTTGAAACGTAAAGATTCAGAATAAAAAGAAGAAGGGCTCGGAACGTATGGGGTATCGTTCCGAGCCCTCCCCGATTAAGGGGGTATGATGAAAAGTATATCAAAAATAAGTGAATGTCATAATAATCCGGATTCTCTAAATGAATTATTCAATAGAGATATAATTGGTCTGCTCAACCTTTGGCTGTTCTTTGATCTTAGGAACAATAATGGTCAGGATACCATTCTCGAAGGATGCATGAATGTCATTCTGTGTAACCAGTTCGCCAACATAGAAACTACGCTGACTCTTTCCGGTAAAGCATTCTTTGCGGATATACTGTCCTTTGCGTTCTTTCAAAGTCTCATCTGCATGACGCTCTGCTTCGATTGTCAGATATCCGTCTTTCAGGCTTGCAGTAACGTCTTCTTTCTTATAACCGGGAAGTTCGATTCCTAATTCATATTTATCCTCGAATTCCTTGATATCGGTATTCATTAAATTTCTGGAATTCGCAGATTGTACATAACGTTGTGCAGGTTTGTAATTGTCGTTGAAAAAATCATCAAATAAATCGTTTGAAAAAATACTAGGTACTAACATGATAAATTCCTCCTTATATGTCTATAATAAAATGATTGCTAATGTTTCAGGTTATCGTCTTTCCTAACCTGTGACTATGTTATAACACGAATTATTAGCACTGTCAACAAGTGAGTGCTAATTTCACATTTTATTCACAAATATAAGCGAAGTGTCTGACAATAATCGGTGAAAAGTGTTGAAATGCCTTGTAAAATAAGAGAAAATGGATCTATATAGACACAAGTCTAGTAATATGCTAAAATCGTTGCAAAGACGTGAAAACAAGAAGGAGTTGTATATATGGCAGAAGATAGAAGAGTCCGAAAGACAAAAAAAGCGATTTGCGATGTATTTTGTGAACTGACAAAAGATAAAAAATTGAACGAGATTACTATCAAGGAGTTGTGTGCGAAAGCAGATATCAATAAGAGCACATTTTATTTGCATTACAGAGATATTTACGATCTGGCAGAAACGATTGAGAATGAATTGATTCAGGATGTGTGTGCGATCATCGAGGAATATCCATATAATGAAACGATTCGAAAAGCACCGGAGATGTGGAAACGGATTGGGGATGCACATTTTAAAGAACCCAACGGACTGGGTGTATTAATGCGTCGAAAAGGCATGCAGTCGATGGTACAGAAGTTAGAACGTGCGGTGATCGATACGATCATGAATAAGTTTGTGCTGGCGGGAATGGAACGGAATACAGAGGAATATTTCCGGCACCATCTATATGTAACGTTTGTGATCAATGGATATTTAGGCGTGCTGAAGGAATTTGACGTTGCAGAGATGGAAAATGCAATGATCGAAGTGTCGGAGAGATTATCAACGGGATTTAATGTAGAATTATAGAAAAGAGAGGGAATGTATTATGGACATCAATAAGAAGAAATATTCTTTTGTATCACGGTATGATCAGGTGACGATTCGTGGTATGTGTATGATACCGGAGAATCCGAAAGGAATTATTCAGTTTGTGCATGGAATGAACGAACACAAAGAGCGGTTTTATCCATTTATGGAAGAAATGACAAAGCGAGGATATATTACGATGATCCACGACAACCGGGGACATGGCGAAAGCGTGAAAGACGATCGTGATATCGGGTATTGTTATCCTGCGAAAGAAAAGGGATACGTGGAGGATATTTACCGGGCAACGAAAAATATCCGCCGGGCATATCCGGAACTTCCGGTGATATTATATGGACATAGTATGGGATCATTAGCAGTTCGTGCATATTTGAAAGAACATGATGATGCGGTGGATGGATTGGTAGTGGGTGGCTGCCCGTCGTATAATGATGGTGTGCCGTTTGGTATTTTGCTTGTAAATATTCTTGCGGCATGGAAGGGAGAACGGTTCCGTTCTGACCGGATGCAGGGACTGGTGGTGAATCAGTTTGAAAGAAGATTCCGGGATGAGGGAAGAAAAAGTGCATGGCTGGCAGTAAAAGAAAGTGTAGCAGAACAATTCGGGAAAGATCCGCTGTGTCAGTTCACCTATACCATGAACGGGCTGCTTACATTACTGCATTTGGAATGGATTGTTTACAAACAGGGAGGATACCGGATGCGTCATCCGGAACTGCCGATATTGTTTTTGTCCGGAGAAGATGATCCGTGTTATATCAATAAGAAGAAATGGAAACAGGCAGTATATCGTATGACGGAGTTAGGATATGAGAATGTGGAAGCGATTCTCTTTGAAAATATGCGGCATGAAATACACAATGAAGAGGAAAATGAAAAAGTATTTGATGCTTTGCAGGAGTTTGCGGATATGATATGCGATCATTTTGAATAATCGGCTTTGTGAAAAAAGTTCATAATTTTCCGGTTGCAAACAGTAAATAAATGAAATATAATGATTTTATGTGTAACGATATCGTTATATAGATTTGAAGGAAGAGGGAATAGAGTATGGATATTCAAGGGGTAGGTTTATCTGCTACGGTATTGTCGAATGCCAATACCAATTCTCAGATTGGAATGAAATTACTAGATAATGCATTAGAGATGGATCAAACAAACGGAGAGGCTTTGACACAGATGTTGGAGCGTTCAGTGAATCCATTGGTTGGACAGAATATTGATATTAGATTGTAAAGAGATATAGGAGGTTTATTGTGAAGAAGAGCAGCGTAATCGGTATGGCTTTTTTAGCAGTAGGTACGATTGGAATGTTTACACCGGCATTTGTAAGTCATGCCGAGGTATTAGACGATTCCGATGTAGGAATCACATATGCGTTAGATCAGTATGTCGCAAGCCTTGATGTGAAAGAGATCAAGGAAGAAGATGTAACACAGGAAGAGGAGACACCGACCTGTAAGTATCCGGAGTTTGAGGGAAAATGTCTGGCATATGTAGAAGAGGCAGTGAATGTCAGAGCGGAACCGGATGAGAATTCTGAGAGAGTTGGAAGTCTTCCGGTACATGGTATTGCCTTAGTTGCGGAAAAAGGAGATACCTGGACAAAGATTGAGTCAGGAATTACAGTTGGCTATGTAAGAAATGATTATCTTTTGTTTGGTGATGCGGCAGGTGCGTATGCAGAGGAGACATGCCCGAAAGTTGCAAAGGTGAATACAACAACATTATATGTTCGTGCAGAACAGAATGAGAATAGTGAATGTCTTACCATGATCCCGGAGGGAGAATCTTATGAGGTAATCCCACAGGATAATGATGTAGATGGATGGACATACATTCAGGTGGATTCTGATATTGAAGGATATGTATCTTCTGATTATGTAGATATTTCGTATGGTTTTTCACATGCGATATCTGTTGCAGAGGAAGAAGAGATCCGCAAACAGAAGGAAGCAGAGGAACAGGCAAGATTAGCGGAAATGACAAGCACAAAGCGTCAGGAAGTTGTTAATTATGCATTACAGTTTGTCGGTAACCCATATGTGTATGGAGGTACAAGCCTTACGAACGGAACAGATTGTTCCGGATTTACAATGAGTGTATACGCACACTTTGGTTATGGATTGCCTCGAACAGCAGCAGCTCAGATGCAGGGATTATCCAGTGTGGATCTGTCAGCTATCCAGCCGGGAGATTTGTTATTCTACCGTGGTAAGGATGGTTCGATCGGTCATGTAACCATGTATATTGGCGGTGGACAGGTTGTACATGCTAGTAGTTCTACAACAGGTATCATCGTATCCGGTATTGGATATCGTACACCATGTGCAGCAGCCAGAGTAATCTGGGATTGATGATGTGAATAAGTAACAGGATATATAATAGGAAGGTTCAGCAAGAGACTGTAACCTTCCTATTTTATATATAAGGAGACGTTAAACGTAGAGTAGCATCCACAATATATTGATTTGCCACACAATTCTGATAATGTTGTTGAATTATCTTTACATTTATTTTGTGAACAAAATGATTGAATTGGGTGAAATGCACAAAAAAACAAGCGAATTACTTCTTTGAAAGTGGATAATATTATGTAAAGTGATTATGAAACCTAGTTTTGCACACAAAAAAGACATAAAAAAGTCCGTAAAATCGACTTATACACAAAGTTATCCACACTTTCCACAAAAAATTATGGAAACAAGACCGAAACATACGAGGAAAAACAGAAAATACGTTCTGTGCAAAATGCTGAAAAAAAACTATCTCTCCAAAAGAATTGACAAATTAAATGTCGAATAATGCGGTGAAATTAAAAAGAATTGACAGATATTTTAGGTAAAGAACACAGAAAAATCAAAAAAATGTTGTACTTTCTGATTGAAAAAAATACGAGATATGGTATAATATATTTACAGTCAGTTGATACGAAAAGTGCAGTGAAGGATACTGTGATACCAAACTTTTCGTGGGAGATTGGGGCAAAGACGGACTGTAATAAGACGAGAAGGAGTTGACAGACATGAAGTACATAATTAGTGGTAAGAATATTGAGGTGACTGACGGTTTACGATCAGCAGTATATGAGAAGTTAGATAGACTTGAGAAGTATTTTAACGAAGATACAGAAGTACAGGTTACATTCTCTGTTGAGAAAGATAGACAGAAGATGGAAGTTACCATTCCGATCAAGGGCAACATCATCCGTGCAGAACAGGTTAGTGATGATATGTATGTATCCATTGACCTTGTAACAGAAGTAATTGAGAGACAGATTTCAAGACATAAGAAGAAATTAATCGATCAGGCACAGAGTGCAGCATATTTCCAGAAATCATTTATTGAGGAAGAGGTTCCGGATGATGATGAGATCGAGATTATCAGAAGTAAGAAGTTTGCTGTGAAGCCAATGGATCCGGAAGAAGCTTGTGTACAGATGGATTTGTTAGGACATAATTTCTTTGTATTCCGTAATGCGGAGACAGATGAAGTGAATGTTGTATATAAGAGAAAAGGCAACACTTATGGATTGATCGAACCACAGTGTTAATTAGA
This sequence comes from Lachnospiraceae bacterium, assembly GCA_050873485.1. Taxonomy (GTDB): domain Bacteria; phylum Bacillota; class Clostridia; order Lachnospirales; family Lachnospiraceae; genus CAG-590. Next base: position 10,202 of record JBNMIW010000006.1, read on the forward strand.
TAGAATCGTGACGAGAATGGATTGCCGGGCTTTTCATCATTGACCATTTGATCAATTGACGGGAGCTCGGCAATCTTTTTGGCTATGCAGAATAGATAAATTAAACTACAGATGGACAGGAGGAAGAGCTATGCTAGAGCGTACGATCGGACCATGGGATTATCGCATGATGCCGAACAAATTGTTGGAACTGGTGAAGAATATCGGAAATATGGAGCAGGAAGGAACCGGTTATTTCGTGGACAATGAAGCGGAAATGCTGACGATCCTGGCATATTTAAATTACGGAGAAACGACGAATATCACAGAGTCGATGAGGGAACAGATTGATTTGGCGGTAGAGACGTTAGAGGCGAAAAAGTTATCAAGAGAAGAATAAGACAGAAGGCTATTTCTTAATATTTGATTAAGAAATAGCCTTTTTGTAATTTATGTGATAATATGTAAATATATGTGCCTTATATATGATTGTAAAACAATGTAGTTTGTGAGTGTTGGCATGGTGTATCAGGCAATATGATATAAGGAGAAACCTGCAAATGAGAATAGAAGGATTGTGTATTAGAAATATAGAAATCGGAGTGGGAACGCCCAAAATATGTATACCGGTTGTAAAACAAACCACAGATGAAATTCTGGAATATATCGGACAGATTATGGAATTTCAACCGGATATAATAGAACTTCGGATGGATTGGTATGAACATATCCGGGATACAGAGGCAACGCAGCGGTTGTTAGAATCGGTTCGACAATTAGTTGGCGAGACTGTTTTATTATTTACAATCCGTACTTCCGATGAAGGCGGAGAATTAACAGTATCCGTAGAAGAATATATGAATTTGTGCCGGATGGCATGTGAGAGTGGATGTATTGACCTTCTGGATGTACAAGCATTTATGGACGATCATGTTTTAATGGAGATGGCGAAGTTTGCACATGAAAAGCAGGTTTATGTGATTGGAAGTAATCATGATTTTGAGAAAACACCGCCGGAGGATGAGATAACAAGGCGATTAGAATATATGGGACAGCAGGGAGCAGATATTGCGAAGATTGCAGTAATGCCACAAACAGAGAAAGATGTAGTGACATTGTTACAGGCGACAACCGATTATTATGACAAGGGTAACACGAAACCGATCGTCACGATGTCGATGGGAGGAACGGGCATGATCAGCCGTGTGGTTGGCGAGACATTTGGTTCCGCTATTACATTTGCCAGCGGTGGAGAAGTTTCGGCACCCGGACAGATTCCGGTTGGCGATGTTCGCACAATGCTTGCGTTATTACATAAATATCGATAAAACGAAAAGGTATCAGAGGATGGAGGATAATATTTATGGCGGATGAGATTCTTACAGGTAAGAATGTAAATGAGGCAAAAAAGAAAGTTACGGATGAAGAAGTAAACAAATTATTAAAGGATGTACAAAAGCAGTTAAATAAGGATATTAACGTAGAGCTTACCAGTGAGGAAAGAGAGGAGAAAGAAAAGGCGATTAAAGAAGCAAAAGAAAAAGCCGAAAGAAAACTGCGGGAAAAAGAAGAGAAAGAAAGGGCAGAGAAAGAGGCAAAGGAAAGAGCCGAAAAGGAAGCGAAAGAAAAAGCCGAAAGAGAAGCGAGAGAAAAAGCGGAGAAAGAAGCACAGGAAAAGGCCGAAAAGGAAGCGAGAGAAAGAGTAGAGAAAGAGGCAAAGGAAAAAGCCGAAAAGGAAGCGAGAGAAAAAGCGGAGAAAGAAGCAAAGGAAAAAGCTGAAAGAGAAGCGAGAGAAAAAGCGGAGAAAGAAGCAAAGGAAAAAGCCGAAAGAGAAGCGAGAGAAAAAGCCGAGAAGGAAGCAGCCGAAAAAGATAAAAGAGAAAAAATAGAGAAGGAAACAGAACAGGAACTTGCAGCGACGATGGAGGCGGAAGCTCCTTATATGGTTTCGGAACCGGCACAGAATATAGAAAAGGATCGGATCACGATCGGTACAGTGATCGGAACCTTTTTGGAAATTATTTGGACAGCGTTTAAGTTAGTAGTGGTAGTTTCGCTGGTAGTGGGAATCGGAGGATTTTTACTTACCAGAGGATATATTGTCAGAGGCAGATGTGGAGACCGAAAGTGTTTAGAGAGTATGAAGGAATCTTCCGCAGCTGCGGACACCCGGTTGACAGAGAAGGAAAATGTAAAGGAATGGCTGAAGGAAGTTACGAGAGAAAAGCTAAATATGGAGGCAGATGATGAAAAGATTCTCGTGGCAAGAAAGATTGTAACGGATGAGAATTCAAAACGCTGGGCTGTTTTATTACATGGATTTGGCGGAAGTATGGAGGATATGTATGATGTGGCAATGCATTATGCAAAAGAGGGTTATAATGTTCTGCTTCCGGATCTGCGGGCAAACGGAGAGAGCGAAGGTTCTATGATCGGCATGGGATGGCTGGATCGATTGGACGTAATTAATTGGATTGATGTTTTGCTAAAGGATTATCCGGATGCAGAAATTGTAATTCATGGAGTGGATATGGGAGCAGACACGGCATTGATGCTTGCAGGAGAGCCTGTAAAGAGTTCGGTAAAAGCGATTGTGGCAGAGGGTGCATATGATAATGCATGGGATGTTGTAAAAGAAGAATACAAGGTTCGTCATGCGGATTGGCCAACATTTCCGATACTTAACATGATCAATCCGGTATTGAAAGTATGGGGAGGTTATAGCCTGAAAGAGGCAGACGCGGTAAAACAGGTAAAGAAAACGGATATTCCGATTTTGTATATACAAGGTGATGGAGATACCTATGCGACAGCAGACATGACAAAAACATTAGATCAGGCAACCGGTTCTACTCACGAAGTGTTCACGGTTACCAATGCGATACATGGAAATTGCAGATATGCAGATGCGGATGCTTATTATAATAAGACTTTTGAGTTTGTTGGAGGATATATCAACTGATTATGAAAACCAGGAAATATTATGATCTGTCAGAAGAATTGCAGAATAGAATAATAGAAGATCGGAAAAATGGATATGTGAATCCATACCGGACAAAGGATGAAGATGCAATCCGAAGAAAACAAGATTGGGATCGTAACAAACTGCTTCGTCCGGCATATGTAAGGGACTGTGAAAAGATTATGCATACACCGTATTATAACCGGTATGCAGATAAGACGCAGGTGTTCTCATTTTATAAGAACGATGATATTTCCAGAAGAGCACTTCATGTGCAGCTTGTTTCCAGAATTGCAAGAAATATTGGAACATTGTTAGGGTTAAATGTAGATCTGATCGAGGCGATCGCATTAGGACATGATATCGGACATACACCATTTGGACATGCCGGAGAGCGTTATCTTAGTGAGTGTTTTCAGGAAGCATGCGGTATGTATTTTAATCACAATGTACATAGTGTAAGGGTGTTAGACGGTATCCTGAATCGTAATGTTAGTCTGCAGACATTAGATGGAATTCTTTGTCATAATGGAGAGTTTGCGATGAAGGAATATCGTCCGGTGCCTATGCAGGATTTTACGCATTTTGATGATAAATATGGGCAATGTTATACAGACGAACAGGCAATTGGCAAGCTGGTTCCTTATACGTTGGAGGCATGTGTTGTCAGGGTTTGTGATATGATTGCATATTTAGGAAAAGATCGTCAGGATGCAGTTCGGGCAAAATTAATTCCGGATGAGAGTATTTTTGAGGAATGTACCTTTGGAAAGAGCAATCCGGAGATTATTAATAATCTTATTGTCAATATTGTTGAGAACAGCTATGGGAAAGACTGCATTGTGATGGATGAGGAATATTACAAGGCGATCAAAGCAACCAAGAAAGAGAATTATGAGAAGATATATTTTAATGAGGCCGTAGATCATGTTTATGAAAATGATATCCGCCCGATGTTTCATATGATGTACAATCAATTACTTCGTGATATGAAGGAAGGCAAGACACAATCTGTCATATACCGGCATCATATTGATTTTGTAAAGGAAAATACGGTGACGTATGGTTATGATGCGTATCTTGAGAACACGAGTAAGGAGCAAATGGTTGTTGATTTTATGGCGAGTATGACGGATGATTATTTTGTAGATCTGTTTGATTATCTGTTTCCGGATAGTAAATATCATATTGATTATATATCGTATTTTGATGATTGACGAAAAGACTGTCGGCAAATGTATTTGTCCGGCAGCTTTTTTACTTTATAGCTGTTCTGTTCATATAAAAATAGGTGGTTGACAAGAAAACAAAACTATTGTATAGTAATCATACTAGAATAGTATGAAATGAGGGAAACCGCTATGAAAAATATATTATGCTTTGGTGATTCAAATACATATGGGTTAATTCCGGGTGTTAATGGAAGATACGAATGGGGTGTCCGTTGGACCAGTTTGTTGGATAAGAGAGTCAGAAAGTCCGGATACCGGGTAGTGGAAGAAGGCTTGTGTGGGAGAACGACCGTGTTTGAAGATGCTGTAAGACAGGGACGGAAAGGGCTATCCTGGCTGCCGGTTCTTTTAGAGGCACACAGTCCGATCGATATTGTTGTGCTGATGCTCGGAACGAATGACTGTAAGACGTTATATCATGCAGATGCGGAAACGATTGCAAACGGAATGGAGTCGTTAGTCGAAGTCGTGAGGGCGTTTGATCCGCAGATAGAGATTGTTGTGGTTTCGCCGATTGCATTAGGAGAAGGCGTTGGAGAAGAAGGATATGATCCGGAATTTAATGAGAATTCTGTATGGGTGTCAAGAGGATTGCCGGAGGCATACGGACAGGTTGCTAAAAAGTGGAACACGCATTTTCTTGCAGCCTCTGATTATGCAGGCCCAAGTGTAACGGACCGTGAGCATATGGATGTGGAAGGACATCGCCATTTTGCAAAGGGGATTGGCGATCTGATTGAGAAGATTATCCGGAAGCAGGAACAGAGCAGGAATCTATTGAGTGTTTCGTAAGATTGTAAATTGTTATTTTTTAAGACCTATGGTACACTAGAACAAGTGTGATCATAGGTCTTTTTATATAATGGAGCAATACTGGAAAGGGGGATAAATATGACATTAGCACAGTTACGATATGCAATCACCGTGGCAAATGCAGATTCTATGAGCGAGGCGGCAAGGAATCTGTTTATGTCTCAACCAAGTCTCTCGGCTGCGATAAAGGAGTTAGAGGAGGAAACGGGAGTTGAATTGTTTCGCAGAACGAATCGTGGTATTTCTTTGACACCGGATGGAGAAGAGTTCATTGGATATGCCAGACAGGTTGTGGAACAGTATGAACTGATTGAAAATAAATATATATCCAAGCAGCAGACGAAGAAAAAGTTCAGTGTTTCCATGCAGCATTATGCCTTTGCCGTAAATGCTTTTGTGCAGATGGTAAAACAGTTTGGAATGGATGAGTATGAATTTGCAGTGCGGGAAGCCAGAACATATGATGTGATTGAAGATGTTAAGAATGTAAAGAGTGAAATCGGTATTTTATATGTGAATGCATTTAACCGTAAAGTGTTAGAAAAGCTGTTCCATACAAATGGGTTGGAGTTTCATGCCTTAATGGATTGTCATATTTATGTATATCTGTGGAAGGGACATCCGCTTGCAAACCGGCAGTTGATCTCTTTGGAGGAATTGGAAGAGTATCCGTGTCTGGCATTTGATCAGGGCAACAATAATTCATTTTACTTTGCAGAAGAGGTATTAAGCACATATGACTATAAGCAGTTGATTCGTGGAAATGACAGAGCCACACTGCTTAATCTTATGGTTGGATTGAATGGATATACATTGTGCTCCGGAATTATTTGTGAAGATTTGAATGGATCAGATTATTGTGCGGTTAAGCTGGATTCTGATGAGGTGATGACAATTGGATATCTGGTGCGTAAGGGAGCAGTGATCAGTCCGTTGGGTAAGAAATATATAGAGGAATTATCAAAATATAAGGATAAGGCACTGGAATAATGCAAACAGCTAAATTGTTTTGAATATATTTTCAATTTTCAATGATTGAATGTTAGAAAAGGGTATGTTATAATATTATTTTGTAGTATATGTTGAGATTAATTTAACTAGAAAAGGGAATGATGTATGAAAATAGCGATCATGACAGATAGCAATACGGGGATGTCCGATGCAGAAGCAAAAGAGTTAGGGGTATATCTGTTGCCAATGCCGGTTATAATTGATGGTAATGTGTATTTTGAGGGACAGAATCTCACAGCGGAAGAATTCTTTAGCAGTTTAGAAGAAGGCAAAGATGTTACGACATCTCAGCCATCGCCGGGTGATGTAATGGATATGTGGGATCAGATTCTTGCCGATGGATATGATCAGGTTGTATATATACCGATGTCGAGCGGACTGAGTAGTTCCTGCTCGTCAGCAAGAGGTCTTGCACTGGATTATGAAGATAAGGTGTTTGTGGTAGATAATCATCGTATATCCGTTACCATGGTACTTGCAGTGAAGACGGCAGTTCAGCTGAAAGAAGAAGGAAAGTCCGGAAAAGAGATTCAGGATATTTTGGAAGAACAGGCATTTGATTCGAGTATTTATCTTGCAGTGAATACATTGGAATATCTGAAAAAGAGCGGACGAGTTACAGCAGCCGGAGCTGCAGTTGCAGCGGTTCTTAATATTAAGCCGGTTCTTACAATACAGGGCGAGAAATTAGACGCATTTGCTAAGGCGAAAGGAATGAAGAAAGCAAAGAAACTGATGCTTTCCGCAATTGCAAAGGATATTGAGACTCGTTTCCCTGATTTTGAGAACAAGAAGATTATTGGAGCAGCGGGTGCAGGACTTACAGAGGAAGAAAAAGCCAAATGGATCGAAGAGATACAGCAGGCATTTCCGGGTGCGGAAGTATTCTATAGTCCGTTGTCCTTAAGCGTTTGTGCACATACAGGTCCCGGTGCTTACGGAATTGGAATCAGTGTATAGTATTTGAATATAGCATTTTGATAAGAACTTCTACAAAGGATTCAATATAATAGGAATCTTTTGTGGAAGTTTTTTTGTTGGATGGTATTCCGGAGGCCTGATGAGTGTGTTTTTGGTGTAATGTAAACGTTTTCAAAAAAATTTGAAAAAGGGTGTTGACAAATAAAGACGGAGTGACTATAATCTAATCATACAATTCCTAGTAAGAAGATATGAATTAAGGAAAATAAAAAATATAGGAGGACAAGAATTATGAGTCAGATTAAAGAAAGCGCAGCAGAATTAATAGGAGGAACACCGATTTTAAAGTTAAACAATTATTCTAAGAAGGCAGGAGTAACAGATGCTACAATTCTTGCAAAGTTAGAGTATTTGAATCCGGCAGGATCTGTGAAGGATCGTATTGCACTTGCAATGATCGAGGATGCTGAGGAGAAAGGTTTGTTAAAACCGGGAGCAACTATCATTGAGCCAACTTCCGGTAATACAGGAATCGGTCTTGCAGCAGTAGCCGCAGCAAAGGGATATAAGGCAGTTCTTACATTGCCGGATACCATGAGTGTTGAGAGAAGAAATCTTTTGAAAGCATACGGTGCAGAGCTTGTATTAACAGAAGGTGCAAAAGGAATGAAAGGTGCCATTGCAAAGGCAGATGAATTGAAGGAAACGATTCCGGGTTCTGTTATTCTTGGACAGTTTGTAAATCCTGCAAACCCTAAGGTACACAGAGAGACAACAGGTCCGGAGATCTGGGAGCAGACAGACGGCGAGGTTGATATTTTTGTTGCAGGTGTTGGTACAGGTGGAACCGTAACAGGTGTTGGTGAATATTTGAAGTCACAGAATCCGGATGTGAAGGTTGTTGCAGTAGAGCCGGCTACCAGCCCGGTATTGTCAAAGGGTACAGCAGGACCACATAAGATTCAGGGTATCGGAGCAGGATTTGTACCGGAAGTATTGAATACAAAAGTATATGACGAAGTTATTGCAATTGATAATGATGATGCATTTGAAGAGGGTAGAAAGTTTGCAGTAAGCGAAGGAATTCTTGTTGGTATTTCTTCCGGTGCCGCATTGAAGGCAGCTACCATTCTGGCAGCTCGTCCGGAGAACAAGGGTAAGACAATTGTAGCACTTCTTCCGGATTCAGGAGATCGTTACTTATCAACAGCATTGTTCAATAATTAATAAATAAAACAACAGTTTTTGACATTTTTAAGAAGCCGGTGGTTGCATAGGATATGCAACTGCCGGCTTTTTGTGTAGACAACGAGCCAAGTACAAATTCGTGCTTGCACGAAAATTTGTATTTGGCGACTGTCCGTCATCGAATGTCGAAGTCATGAGATGAGAGATAGCAATGTCGTTTCGAGTAGGGGGGATTGAAATTATAGTAACCCTGTGATAAAGTAGGTTATAGGAGGTACGCGAAAATGAAAATATCTACAAAAGGGCGATATGCAATACGGGTTATGATTGATCTGGCAGAACACAATACGGGAGAATACATTCCGTTGATGGATATTGCCAAGAGACAGGAAATATCAGAAAAATATCTGGAATCAATTGTAGTGGTATTAAGCCGGAATGATTTTGTACAATCCCTGCGCGGAAAAGGTGGCGGATATCGTTTGATCAAGGATCCGTCTGAATATACAGTTGGCAGCATCCTACGTGTTACGGAGGGAAGTTTTGCACCGGTCAGTTGTCTGGAAAAACAGCCGAATCGATGTGAACGGGCATCCTATTGCAAAACACTGCATATGTGGGAAGGTTTGCAGAAAGTGGTAGAAGATTATTTTGACGGAATTACGATTCAGGATCTGTTAGATCATGCACAAGGTGGGGATGACTATATTATATAAATAAAGCTTGACGAAAGACAAGCTTTGTCATAGAATAGCAAAGGCGCTTTGCCAGTCTATTATGAAAGAAGGGTTCATTTATGAGATATGATGTTATTATTATTGGGGCTGGACCGGGAGGAATCTTTGCGGCATATGAGTTGATGAAACAGAAACCGGATTGCCGGATCGCAGTATTTGAGGAAGGATATGCGTTAGATAAGAGACGGTGTCCGATCGATGGGGAAAAGGTAAAGAGTTGTATTAATTGTAAGCGTTGTTCTATTATGTGTGGATTTGGCGGTGCCGGTGCATTCTCAGATGGTAAATATAATATTACGAATGATTTTGGCGGCACGTTATACGAATATATTGGTAAACAGCAGGCTGTTGATCTTATGCGGTATGTAGATGAGATCAATATGGAAAATGGCGGAGAGGGAACAAAACTTTATTCCACAGCAGGAACCAAATTCAAGAAACTTTGTCTACAGAACAAATTGAATTTTATTAGACGCATCGGTTCGTCACTTGGGAACGGATATTAACTATGTGGTATTACAGAATCTGTATGATAAGATGAAAGATCATGTTGAGTTCTATTTTGATACACCGGTTGAGACGGTCGAACTCTTAGAGGATGGATATCGCATTATCTGTGATAAGGGCGAGTTTGACTGTGATAAATGCATTATTTCCGTTGGACGAAGCGGTAGTAAATGGATGGAAAAGGTATGTAGAGAGTTACAGATTCCTACCAAATCCAACCGTGTGGATATTGGTGTCCGTGTGGAATTGCCGGCAGTCATTTTTTCACATTTGACGGATGAATTATATGAGAGCAAGATTGTTTACCGAACCGAAAAATTTGAGGATAATGTCCGGACATTCTGTATGAATCCAAATGGTATTGTGGTAAATGAGAATACGAACGGTATTATAACAGTAAATGGTCATAGCTATGAAGGGGACGAAAAGAAGACAGCCAATACTAATTTTGCGTTATTGGTTGCAAAACACTTTTCGGAACCATTTAAGGATAGTAATGGTTATGGTGAAAGTATTGCCCGCCTGTCAAATATGTTAGGTGGAGGCGTGATCGTTCAGCGTTTTGGAGATCTGGTACGAGGAAGAAGAAGTACCGAAAAACGAATTGAGGAAGGGCTTGTTACACCGACACTTTCCGCAACACCGGGTGATCTGAGTCTTGTACTTCCGAAACGTATCATGGATGGAATCATTGAGATGATCTATGCACTTGATAAAGTAGCACCGGGAACGGCAAATGATGATACGTTGTTATACGGTGTCGAAGTGAAATTCTATAATATGGAAGTAGAATTGGATAAGAATCTGGAAAGTTGTCATAAAGGATTATATGTGATCGGTGATGGAAGTGGAGTGACACATTCCTTATCGCATGCATCTGCGAGCGGAGTGTATGTTGCAAGACACATTTGCAAAGAATAAATATATTAGATGAATGAAAGAAGGCGCATGCAGTACATGGTAGACCAAGTAGCTGTATGCGCCTTGTGTATTTCTATCATCCGATACCGCCAAGGGTGATTCCGAGGATCAGTACGAGAATACAGATCGGACAGTAGATATATTTACAGATTGGAAGGTATTTGTCGGTAAATGACCGCTCTCTTCCGGTATTGACCTGTGTTTCAACGTATTTCTTACCGCAGATCCAGAAGAACATGATTCCGGCAAGACCGGCACCGAGTGGACAGATGTAGATGGATAAAACGTCCATCCATTGGGATACGATTCCCTGAATACAGATTGAAACAACGAGTGCAATAATGGCGATCACACTGCATGCAGCTTTTCTGCCAAGATGCAGTTTCTCCTGAACGGTAGCAATCGGTGCCTCGTATAGATTGATGAGGGAAGAAAGCCCTGCAAAAAATACGGCGACAAAGAAGATGATCGCAATCAGTCTGCCACCCGGCATGTTCTTAAATAGTGCCGGCAGATAGATAAACATCAGTCCCGGACCACCTTGATTTAACTGTGCACCGGTTGTTGCCATGGCAGGGATGATCACCAATGCGGCAAGGATGGCAGCAAGTGTATCAAAGAAGGCTACACGTCCTGCTGCGGCGGGAATATCTTCTTCATCGGATAAATAGGAACCGTAGATCAACGTTCCGTTTCCGGCAACCGATAAAGAGAAGAAAGCCTGACCAAGTGCAAAGATCCAGGTAAAAGGATCGGCGAGTGCTTTCCATTCTACACGAAAAATATATTTGTAGCCGTCAATCGCACCCGGTTGAAATGCGATATAGATTCCAAGGATTGCGAATAAGAAAAAGAAAACGGGCATCATAATCCGGTTTGCTTTCTCTATGCCTCTTCCAACACCAAACATGAGAATGGCGATTCCGAGGAATAAAGCGAGGATCTGCCATACGTTATTGCCAAAAGAAGAAGCCATGGAACCGAAGCTGGCTCCAAAATGTTCTACATCGGATGGTGCCAATGCGGAACCGGTAAAAGAGCCGATCATATATTTTAATAACCAGCCCATAACGACAGTGTATCCGATTGCCATGGCGAGTGCGCCAAGCACCGGAATATAGCCGATCAATTCTCCAAGCTTACTTTTTCCCTTTGTGCCACAGGCGTATCCAAATGCATCGACCGGACCGGACTTCGTGGCACGACCAAAGCTCATTTCGCCGATCACGCCGGTAAATCCGATTAAAATAACGAATATAATATATGGGATCAGATAAGAACCGCCACCATACATGGATACTCTTGTTGGAAACATCCAGATGTTACCCATACCGACAGCAGAGCCGATGCAGGATAGAATGAATCCCCATTTGTTGTTAAATGAATCTCTTTTTTTCATAATATTCTCCCTTATCATGTGATGTTATTCTAATATACTATAAATATTATAAAAAGGAAAGCAAAACAGACGATGTAAAGTTTTGTTGACAGTGTATATTTTTTTCCGTACAATTAAAAAATGATCAGATAAGGATGGGTAATAATGAAACGACGGTTAATTTTGTTAATGCTCGCGGCTATGATGAGCATGTTATTGATATCTTGTAGCTATGACAACAGAAGGGAAGATCAGAATCTGCCTCAGATTCGGATTGGGGGTTCTATATATGAGCCATATTTTTACAAAGATATAGATGGAAAATATACGGGAATTGATGTAGAAATTGCGAAGGAAGCGTGCAAGAGACTTGGGTATGAGCCTGTATTTATAGACATGGATTTGGATAAGAGAACGCAATTTATACAAGATGGAACGATTGATTGTATGTGGAGTTGTCTCTCGATAGAAGAGTACCGGAAGGACTATTTGTGGGCAGGGCCGTATCTGTATAGCCGCAGGGTTGTGGCAGTCAGCAAGGACAGCGATATCAACAGCCTTTCGGATCTGATTGGAAAGAAGATCGCTGTACAGGCAAACTCTACATCTGAGAGGATCTTTCTGGAAGCCGCTTCTCCGGA